>NZ_JBGORW010000004.1 GCF_041538065.1 Leptotrichia hongkongensis
TTATCTTCTATTGTCCTGCGATACTTTTTCGTATCGACAAGATATATATTATCATATCCCCTCCCCTTTGTCAACTACTTTTTTCCATTTTTTTAAATTTTTTTCATACATGTGTCATACAGTCAAATACGACACCTATAACATATTAAAAAAGCATAGTAAAAATGATACTCCAATGCCTCTGAATATACTCAAAAAAGTGCAATTCTTACTATGCTTATTATAATAATCTAATTATTAGATTAAATATTGTTTTCCTCTTCTAAAATTTTTCTTACTGTTTCTCTATCATCAAAATGAATTTTTTGGGTTCCAATTATTTGATAATTTTCATGACCTTTTCCTGCAATTAATAAACTGTCTCCTTTTTTTAGTAATTTTATTCCATGTTTTATTGCTCTTTCTCTATCTGAAATAATTAAATATTTATCAAACGGATATTTTTCATCTATAAGCCCTTTTTCTATATTTGCTAAAATATTTATTGGATTTTCTGTTCTAGGATTATCTGACGTAAGAATAATATAGTCGCTAAATTGAATAGCTGCTTTTGCCATTTTGGGACGTTTCTCGTGATCTCTGTCTCCTCCTGCCCCAAATATTGTTATTACTTGGTTATCTGTAATTTGTTTTAGTGTTTTTCCAACATTTAACAATCCATCATCTGTATGTGCAAAATCTACTACAATTCTTGCTTCCATATTGTTTTTTATTGTTTCAAATCTTCCTGGTACAGCTGGCATTGTTTCTAATTTTTTAATAATATCGTTCATTTTAATACCAAAAGATAATGCTGAAGCCACACACCCAAGAACATTATATAAATTGTATTCGCCAACCAATCCTATTTCAAATTTATACTCTTCTTCGTATTCTTCATCCTTATCTTTAAAATGCGAATTTATTTTTTTAAAATAGTTTTTCAAATTTATCTTTACTTTCATTCCATTATTTGTGTAATTTAGAATATCTCCTAAAATATCAGCCTCTTCATTTTTTATACTTACTGAAATATAATTATCTTTATTTTTTTCAGAATAAATTTTAGCACCATGTTCATCGTCAATATTAATTATACCTTTACCATTATTTTTATCATTTCTCAACATTGAAAATATTTTTTTCTTGGCATTAAAATAATTTTCCATCGTTTTATGAAAATCCAAATGATCTTGTGTTAAATTTGTAAATATTGCAGAATCAAATTTCAACATGTCTACACGTCCTATTTCTAAAGCATGTGAACTCACTTCCATTATAAAGTAATCTGCACCTTTTTTTACACTTTTATCAATCAACTTAATTAACTCAAGTGATTCAGGAGTAGTATTTACTGTTTCAAATTCTTCATCTAAAATTCGATTTCCAGTTGTACCGATTCTAGCTGTTTTTTCTAAAATATTTTCCAAGATAAAACTTGATGTAGTCTTTCCATTCGTTCCTGTAATTCCAATAATTTTTATTTTATTTTGTGGATAACCATAATAATTAGAAGCTATTATCCCTAATTTTTTCCGTATATTTTTTACTAAAACAAAACTTACATCATCAGCATTTTTATATTCCAAAATATTTATATTTTTTTCAGTTATTATTATCTTAGCTCCACTGTCAATTGCTTTTTGAATAAAATTATGTCCGTCTACAGTATTTCCAGCCATAGCCACGAATATAAAATCTTCTTTAATTTTTCTAGAATCGTATTCAATACCTTTTATTTCAAACTTTTTACCTTCCTTAAGAATTTCATATTCTACATCTCTAAATATTTCATTCATTTATACTTCTCTCCCTTTTCAAAGAATCTTAAAATTCTTGAATTTATTTTCATAAATATATTTTACCACTTTAAGTAAAAAAAATCTAGAAAAAAAGTTGTTGACAAATATAGAAAAATACTATATAATACTATTCGTAAGTTTACTTTTTAAGTAAAATTAGCCTTGGTGGCGAAATCGGTAGACGCACAGGACTTAAAATCCTGTGGGAATTTATCCCGTGCCGGTTCAAGTCCGGCCCGAGGCACCACTTAATAACAAACTTTCATTGTCGCGGGATAGAGCAGCATGGTAGCTCGTCGGGCTCATAACCCGAAGGTCGTTGGTTCAAATCCAGCTCCCGCCACCAAATGCCTAGATAGCTCAGTTGGCTAGAGCATACGGTTCATACCCGTAGGGTCGGAAGTTCGAATCTTCTTCTAGGCACCATTAAATTAATTATGTTATGCTTACAATTGATGTAGGTATTTTTTTTTATAAAATATATCTGGAAAGGAAATCAATTTATGATTCATATATTAGCAAGTTTTGAAGTGAAAAATGATAAATTATCTGATTTTATAATTCTTTGTAATGAACTTATAGAGAAAAGCCGTAAGGAAAAAGGATGTATTTCATACCATCTACAACAAAATACCGAAAAAGAAAATCATTTAGTATTTGTTGAGGAATGGGAATCTAATGAAGCTATTGAACAGCATAATGCAAGCGGACATTTTACTAGAATTGTACCATTATTAGTAGAAATGTGTGAAAATGCTCCAATTATTCAGACTTTTAATAAATTAGTTTAAAAATTTTTGAAATACAGTTGATTTATTGACTGTATTTTTTTGTTTTACAATTATATCATTTTGAAACTTAGATTTGCGATGTTATCAGCTTTATTGTTCAAAAATTAATTGTTTAACATAAAAATATGTTGAAAAATACTTGACTAATAATAGGTTTAAATTATAAAATATGAATAAAATCAAACTTAAAATATAAAGTTATTTTACTCGAATCTTGTGTTTGTTTTGTTAAATGAATTGAGTGAAATACTAGATTAATTAGATGAGGAAAAATATGAAAATATTAATAATAAGATTTAGTTCATTCGGAGATGTGGTTCTTACAACTCCAGTGATAAGGGCAATTAAAGAGAAGTATCCAGAGGCTGTAATAGATTTTATAGTTTATAATACTTTTTCTGAGGCAATTTCATTGAATCCTGAAATTAGAAATTTGATAATTTTTGATAAAAAGAAAAGCAAGGATAGAAATTATATAAAAAATATTGTAAATAAACTAAAAATAGAGAATTATGACTATGTTATTGATTTACATTCCAAATTTCTTTCTAGAATTATTGGAAAAAGCCTTGAAAACAAGAATACTCAGTATTGCCGATATAAAAAGAGAAAATGGTGGAAAACTATACTTGTAAAAGCGAAACTTATTACATATAATGCAGATTGTACCATTGTTGAGAGTTATTTTACAGCATTAAAAAAATTGGGGATAAGTTTTTCTGACAAAAATATGAAAAATGGATTTGGAGATAATCTGGAATTTTATATTGACAAAAAAATGGAAGAAGAATTTATACAAAAATATGATTTGAAAGATGGAAATTATTTTGTGCTAGCTCCAGGAGCCTCCAAATTTACGAAAAAATGGCCTTATTATGATGAACTGGCAAAAAAGATTCTCGAAAATGAAAGTAAATTTGTAAAAAATAATGAAAAGTTGAGAATTTTTGTGATTGGCGGAAAAGAAGATGCGAATGTTGTAAAATCTGATGGAGATAAACGAGTGATTGATTTGTGTGGAAAAATTTCTTTTAAGGAAAGCGGAATATTGCTGAAATATGCCAAAGCAGCAATTGTAAACGATTCAGGCCCTTTCCATATAGCAAGAGCTGTAAAAGCCAAAACTTTTGTATTTTTTGGGCCGACTGACCCGAAATTATTTTCCTTTGAAAAAAGTACATTTTTACTGAATAATCCAAGCTGTCCGCCACATTCACTTTATGGAGATGATAAATTTCCTAAGAAATATGCAGATTGTATGACTGGGATTTCTGTAGAAACCGTATTTGACAAAATTGTTAAGGAATACAAAAATTAAAAATTAAAGAGAAAAACGAAAAAAAGAAAGAGAGAAAACGATGAAAATACTTGCATTTGAAACATCCTGTGATGAAACTTCTGTTGCAGTTGTAGAGGATGGAAAAAAGATTTTAAGCAATATTATTTCCACTCAGATTGATATTCATAAGGAATTTGGAGGAGTAGTTCCTGAAATTGCCTCACGGCATCACATTGAGAATATTTTACCAGTATTTACTGAAGCTCTGGAAAAAGCAAATTGTCAATTAAGCGATATTGATTACATCGCTGTAACAAATACTCCCGGGCTTATCGGTTCCCTGCTTGTTGGCTTGATGTTCGCAAAATCCTTGAGTTATGCCAACAACATTCCACTACTTCCAGTAAATCACATTAATGGGCATATTTTCTCAAGTTTTATTGATAACGATGTAAAATTACCTGCAATATCACTAGTTGTATCAGGCGGGCATACAAACTTGTATTATATTTTCGAAGAAAATGGAAAAATAATTACTGATTTGCTTGGTGAAACATTGGACGATGCCGTTGGAGAAACTTATGATAAAATTGCAAGAATATTGGGATTAGAATATCCAGGAGGGCCACATATTGATAGACTATCAGTAAACGGAGAAGATATTTTAAAAATAAAAAAACCAAAAGTTGACGGCTACAACTTCAGTTTTAGTGGAATAAAAACTTTCATAACTAATTATGTAAATAATCAAAAGATGAAAGGTAATCCCATTTCAAATGAAGATATTGCAAAATCTCTTCAGGAAATTATTGTAAATGTCTTATATGATAAAATATTGATAGCTGTAAAGGAAAAAAACGTGAAAACGATTCTTGTCGCAGGTGGTGTTTCAGCAAACAGAAGGCTTCGTGAGAAATTTTTAGAATTTAAGAATATTCAAACTAATGAAGGGAATCAAATAGAAGTTCATTTTCCAAAAATGGAATATTGCACTGATAATGCAGCTATGATAGGTGTTGCAGCTTATTATGACTTGAAGAATAATTCTCAAATTGAGCTAGAAAAACAATATGATGTAGATGCGATTTCTACTAAAAATTAGAAAAATACTAATGGCACAGTCAATAGGAATTATCATTTTGGTTGTGCCAAAATAATAAAAAAATAATCGCTACTATTTACTATAATAACGATTATTTCGAAATTTGTTTAGAACTTTTTTATCAAACAAATACTATTGCGATACTAATTTAATCTTTTTTCTGTAAAATTAAAGGTTTTTTGCTCTTTCCAAAAACAATTCCTGTAATTTCACAGCTTCTCCATCTTCCGTATTTTCTCCAACAAATTCAAAATCTTTTGGTAACAGTTTTCTTAGCCTGTCAATAGAATTTCCCATTGCATAACCTTTTCCAACCATTGTAAGCATTTCAAAGTCATTTTCACCATCACCAAAGGCTACTGCATCCTTTAGTTCCAAGCCTTGCCTTTCTAATAGGAATTTTGCCGCTGCTCCTTTGTTTGCACCTTTTGCCATAACTTCCATACAGTAATCACTTACAAAGATAACATTTACATCATCTGTTATTTTCAAGATGGCTTTTTCCAAGTTTGTAAGCTGCTCATGATCTCCAATGTAGAATATTTTTAATATATCCAAATTTTTTAGTTCATCTTTTGGAACTTCTTTAAAATCAACTTTTACATCTCTTGGAATTCTGTCATACACTTTTTGAGCCGTTCCTTTTGTGATAATCCAGTCATTTCCTGAAAAAATGTTTAGGTGTGAACCTTCGGCAATATTTTCATAATCAAGTTCCAATATTGCTTTTGCTGCTTTGCTTGACAATCCTTTTTCATATATCATATTTCCATCTGCATCAAAAATTCTTGCACCATTTGCTGCTATAACTGGAATCTTTACTTCAAGCTGTTCAGTCACATATCCTATCTGATCATAGCTTCTGCCTGAGGCAATATAAAAATTTATTCCTTTTTTTATTATTTCTTTTATTACATTTTTAGTAAATTTAGTAACATGATGACCTCTGCTTAGCAAAGTTCCATCCAAATCACTAATAACTGCTTTATACATAAGTTTTCCTTCTTTCTTCAATCTTATAAATCAAATATTTCTCGAACTTTTTTTGCCATTCCATCATTTGCATTGCTTCCAATAACCTCTGTGTCCGTTAATTTTTCAAGCAATAAATAAATTGAATTTTCCATTGCAAATCCAAGCCCTGTTTGAGTTATCAAGTCATAGTCATTCAGTCCGTCCCCAAATGAAACAGCATCCTTCAATGTCAATCCATCTCTTTCCAGCAGCACTTCTGCCGCTTTGGCTTTGTTACAATCTGCAGGAAAAACCTCCAGACTTCCTTCATTTGCAAATAAAAGACTTATATTTTCCTCACCAATTACTCTTTTTATTTCATTTTCCAGTTCCAGTAATTCGTCATGATCTTCTCCAAGGAAAAAGATTTTTGTAAAGTCTTGTTTTTTAAATTCTTCAGGATTAATCTGTTGTGGGTATCTAGTTCTATCAGGCTTCTTGTTATAAAAATATTCCCTCAAATTTTCTGTAACAAACCAGTTTGGTCCGGCATACCCAGTTATAATAATATCTTTTCCAAATGACTTATAATCAATATTCAGAACTTTATCTAAATATTCTCTTTTTAGTTTATTTGAAAAAATCTCATTTCCGTTTTCATCAAAAGCAACAGATCCATGTGAAGTAATCAAAGGAACTTGTACACCAAGCTCATCCATAGCTTCCTTTGCTCCTAAATAATTTCTTCCAGTTGCAATATAAAACTTAATTCCTTTTTTTATAAGCAGTTTTACTGTTTCTTTAGTAAATTCACTTACTTTATGCTCTGCATTTAAAAGTGTTCCGTCCAAATCAGTTACAACAGCCTTAAACATTTGATTTTTTCTCCTTTTCTAAGTTTACATATTTTATTTTACTAAACCATTTTCTATAGATACTAAAACAAATAAAAAATCATTATATTTAAAAATTTATAAAGACAAAAAAACAAACTATAAAAATAATTTTGAAAATTCATTCATAAATTCATCTTCATCAAAAGGCTTTGATAAAAATGCCTTTGCTCCAGCTTCTTTTCCCATTTTCATATAATTTGGAAACATAACCATTGTGCTGCAAATCATAATTTTGGCATCCTTGTCAAAATCCGTGATGACTTGTGTGGCTTTTAATCCATGCATTCTTGGCATATTTATATCCATTGTTACGATTGCAGGATTTACTTTTTTATACATTTCCACAGCTTCCAGTCCATCGCCTGCTTCAAATACCTTGTATCCTTGTTCCTCTAAAATATCTTTTATATCTTCCCTAATATAAGATGTATCATCTACAACTAATGCTACTTTGTTCATTATTTACCTTCCCTCTCTTATTTATTCATAAAATACTTTTTTAAAGATTAAAAATTTCCCTTACTTTCTTAGCCATTCCATCATTTGCATTACTTTCGATAACTTCTGTATCTGTCAATTTCTCAAGCAATAAATAAATCGAATTTTTCATTGCAAACCCTAATCCAGTTTGTGTTATTAAATCATAGTCATTAAATCCATCTCCAAATGAAACAGCTTCTTGCAATGTCAATCCGTCTCTTTTTAATAAAAATTCTGCTGCAACAGCTTTATCACAGTCTTTTGAAAAAATTTCCAGACTTTTTTCATTTACAAATACTATATTGACTTCTCCGTTTGTTATCCTCCGGACTTCCTTTTCTATTTCTAGCAGTTTTTCGTGTTTACCTAAAAAAAATATTTTTGTAAAAGCAAGTTTTTCAAAGTCCTCCCATTCAATCTGCTCCGGATATTGCTTTCTATTCGGCTTTTGAGCATAAAAATAGTCCCTGGCATCTTCTGTTACGTACCAATGATTACCTGAGAATCCATTTAAAATTATTCCCTTGTCAAATGATTTATAGTCAATTGAAAAAATTTTATCCACGTATTTTTGCTCAATATTGTTGATGTAAATTTCTAAACCATCTTCATCTATGATTCTAGCGCCATTTGATGTAATTAGTGGTATTTTAAAGCCAATTTCATCCATTATCTCTTTTGCACCAGTGTACCCACGTCCAGTTGCAATATAGAATTTTATTCCTTTTCTTAGCAATAATTCAATTGTTTCTTTCGTAAATGAACTAACCTTATGCTCTTCATTTAAAAGTGTTCCATCTAAATCACTTACAACAGCTTTATACATAATAAAATTTCCTCCTATATTGATTTTAACACATTCCACCAAAAATTTGAATTAAAATTTTAAAAACTTGCAAAAATTCATACAATAATGATACAATACTAAAAGGAATAAAAATAAATTTGTGAGGTGAAAAATATGGGAACATTTGAAGATTATTTAAAATTTGAAGTAACTGAGGCAGAAGAAGATAAAAAGCAATTAAGAATTATAGAAAAAATTTCTTTATCTGAAGAAACTGAAAAAGCTATCAAAAATATAGACAAAGACATTACAATTATTGCAGTAGCACAGGTTTACTGCCCAGACTGCCGTGCAACTATCCCTTTCTTAAAAAAATTCAGTGACTTGAACAACAAAATAAAAATTGACTATCGTTCAAGAGAAACTGCCAAAGAATTTTTTCCAGATACAGATGAAAGAATTAAAATACCTACATTGATTTCATATGTTGATGGAAAATACAATATTTTCTGGAATGAATTTCCAGCTGTAGTAAAAAAGGAAATGGATAAAAATCCAGAAAATTTTGAAGACATTAAGTACAATTTTAGAATTGGAAAGTTTAATGCACAAATTGAAAAAGAACTAGTTGACTACTTAACTTCTTTATAAAGAAAAAAGCAGGGAATAAGAAGATTTACATACTCTTTCCTTGCTTTATTTTTTCTCTTTTAATTTATACTATCTATTTCCGAACTTTTTCTACTCGTTCTTGATTCTTTATAAAAATCTTCATAATATAACAATATTTTAAAAAAGTTATTTCTCATTCTATGAAAAATAATGTTTTTGTTCTTTAAGTTACAGTTAAATATTTTTTATAAACTAATCATAATTTTTGAATTAGATTTTCCACCCTTTTTCCCATGTACAACTACTAAATCCATTTTTTTATATTTATTTATATCCATTGTCAATATATTCATCTTATTTACATAAATATTTTTAAATACATCATTCAATCTATCATTTGGCACAATTACAAAAAATTCTCCATGATTTTTTAAAAGCCTTTTTATTTCCAGAATTAATTCTTCCAATGTCAGCAAAACTTCATATTTACTAACTCTTTCTGCTTCATTTATTGGCATTTTTCCAGAATTTATTTTTTTATACGGAGGGTTTGAAAAAATAAAATCGTATTCTCCTTCAACGCTCTTTATATCTTTGTTAATAGGAATTATTTTGTCATTTAACTTATTTATTTCTACATTTTTTTTTAGTATTTTAAAAATTTTCTCTTGTATTTCTACTGCAAAAATTTTTGAAACAATAGCCGTTTCAGAAAGCAGTAGCGAAATTACACCCTGCCCTGCACCAATTTCTAAAAAGGTCTTTTTCTCCCTCGCATTTTTGTAATTTGTATCAAAATATCCTTTTATAAATTTTGAAAGTAAAATAGCATCATCTGTTATTTTTAAACCTTTTTCTTCCACAACCATTTTTTTATTTACACTTTCAAGATTTTCAATATAACTCATTATAGCTCCTAATCTTTATCAAATTCCAAAAATAAAAACTGTTTCAAATATTTTTAGTATTTAAAACAGTTTATTATAGTATCTTTATTTACATCTAAATCTCTTTAACATCGAACTGATAAAATTAAACATTTTTAAAATTTGAAGATAATGATAATTTTTCGATTCGAATTTAAAGTAACTTTATTAGATAATTTCTAATTGCTTATCTGCATATTCATGTGCAAGTTCTAATCTTACACGTTCTTTTGAATTTTCAAATGTTGCTGGTGTAAATGGTACTTCTGATGTTTTTGTAATTAAGTAATATCCTGTCGTATCATTTCTTTCAAGAATTCCATTTAATTGTAGTCCAAATATTTGATTCATTAACTCGTCATTTTTTCCAATTCCAGGAATTGCATCAGATTTAACCATTTTTTTAAATCTTTCTTTTACGCTAAATTTATATTTATCTTGTTTTTCAACTGTGCTCCATGCAACTTTTTTGCTTTCAATTTCAGCTTTTAAGTCTTGAACTTTTTTGATAACTTTTTGTTTTGAAGCTTCAGAAATAGTTGGTGTTATCAAAATGTGACTAACTTTTGCAACATTTTCATTTTTAGGATCTTTGCTTTGAATATAGATAATATGATAACCAAATTGTGTTTTTATTGGTCCTACAATATCTCCAGCCTTACCGCTTCTTACTGCATTTGAAAATTCTGGAACAAGTTGTGATAAATCAGCTGTCTCTCCTAAACTTCCACCATTATTTGCTGAACCTGGATCTTTCGAAAACTCTTTGGCTTTTGCTGCAAAATTATCTTTAGTTGTTGTTTTCATAATATCTTCAGCCTGTTTTTTAGCTGCATCAAAATCACTTTGTCCAGCTTGATATTCTTCTCCAATTACATAACCACTTATACTGTTCGGAATATTATAGCTTTCTTTCTTAGAATTAAATCTGGCTTGTAATGTGGCATCATCAGGTTTATATGTGTCTATCAAATAATTGTAATATTTTTGAGAATAATCTCTTAGCTGATCTACACCCACTAAATCAGGATCTGCTTTTATCCCAGCTGCTTTAGCTTTATTTGAAATTTTTACAAATTTATCTAAATTTGTCTTTAATGTTGACTTCAAGTCATTTACTAATTTTTCTGAATATCCTTGCTGTGTTTGTGAAACAGAATTTACAATCTGTTCATTTACTGCTTCATTTGTATATTTATATTCTCCATTTTGTGCTACAACAGTTGTCATTCTAGCATACATTTTTTCAAATTCTTTGTCTTTAAATTGAATTTTTGCTTTTTGCTTAGCTTTTGCAAGGTATGAATTTAAAATCATAATATCTTTATCTTGCGTCATATTTTCTTTAATCTGATCTTTTACATCTTCAAAATCTTGATTTGCAAAAGCTTGTGTATATTTATTTCTCTCATAAGCTTTTTTAATTTCTTCATCTGTAATTTTATCATTTGAAAATAATTTTTCTCTCATTTTTTCAATAGTTTTTTGATCTTTTATTGATTTTTTAAATGATGAAATATTATATCCTACTGATGTTAAATATTGAGCAAATTCTTTTCTTCCAAGTTTTGACTGTTTTTGGTAAGTCTCAAAATCTTGATTTACAGTTGCATTACTTATCTTTATTCCAAGTTCTTTAGCCGATGAAAGCAACACTTCCTTATTAATTATAAGTTGTAATACATATTCATTTATAATATTATCTGGAACATTTTTTATATTGTCAGCACTTACTCCTACTTGTGATAACTGCTGTATCTTTTGCTGATTTATTTCTTTTAATTGATTTTTTAGAGAGTATACTTCCCTTTCAAAATCATCACGATAAATTTTTGTTCCATTCACTGTTGCAATTACTTCTCTATGATTTGCTGCTCCAAAAACATTATTTTTCAAAAATAATATTCCAGTAACAAGCATCGATATTCCAAATATCGCTATCATAATTGCTGAGGTGATTTGAATTGCCTTCTTATGATTTCTCAATCCCATTATTTATCTTCCTTTCTGTCTTTTTAGTCATTTAAATATTATATCACATAATACTTTATTTTTCTATTATTTTTTAAATAAATACTTATCCCAAAAATAAAAGTTGTTCTAATATTAAGTAATATCAAAACAACTTAAATTTATTATTTTACACAAATTTATTTTAAATCATATCCTTTATTATACAAGTTTTATATCAAATTTATCAACTAGATTATAATTTATCTAGTGCTTGTTTCACCGTCTATCTGAATTACAACACTTTGAATATTTGGAAAATTTTTTAAAATTGTATTTGTTACTGCCTGAGAAAATCCATTAAACAATTCAGTATCTTTTTTTAAATTTGCAAATGCTGCATTTAATTTTACAACTGTCGTATTTACATTATCAATTCTTAAATTATATGCACTTCTAAATTTCATATCTTCAGAAATATAATTTGAATTTCTAATAATCCCGTTTATAAAATCTCCTTCTATAAGGTTCATTTGCCGCGGAACTGCAATTTCTCTTTCGTTGACAGTCTTTGTAGCAGGGTCATATACGAATATTGAGATTTTATTCTGAATCTCTTCTTCCTGTGTTGTTTCCTGCACCAAATTTTTATCCACTTCTACATGAATCTTACTTCTATGTCTTCTATCATAACGGTTTGTTGCAACTACTGCAACTGTTATTAAAAAAAACAATGTTACTAAAAAATTACTGTTTAAAAGACCTTTTTTCTTTTTAGGCTTTTCTTTCAATTTTTCTTTTTTCGGCATAAATTTCTCCTAATTTGGATAATATCCCTGTTATCTAAAGTATTTTCTTATTGCATTACCAATAGCACTTGCTGCACTTTCTTGACCTTCTGGTGTCAAGTAGTGTGATAAATCAGAATAATTATTCATAAATCCTAATTCCACAAGTATTGATGGTGAGTTACTTCCACGAAGTACTGCAAAGTTTGCTCCAATTACTCCTCTTCTTCTTAACCCTGTTGTATTGATAAGATTATCTAGTACAGTTTCAGCTATAGCTTGACTTGTTTTTTGATTTTTTCTATAAAAAATATCATTTAAGATAAAGTCTGAAAATGGCACATCTCCATAACTTCCATCAACTCTATTTTCAAATTTTGCTACTTGTGCGGCATAGCTTCCTTGATCTTTTTTGCTATAGTAGAATACTTCTGTTCCATTTGCTGACGAACTTGAACTTGAGTTCAAGTGGATACTTACAAAAAAGTCTGCATTTGCATCATTTCCGATTTTTGCTCTTGTATCTAATGGTACAAAAAAGTCTGCATTTCTTGTTATAATAACATTAAAATCTTGTCTTAGATTATTAGCTAGTCTTGTTGCTACTTGTAACGCTATATCTTTTTCATTGTAACCATTCCCTCTTGCTCCTGAATCATGTCCACCATGTCCTGGATCTACAACAATCGTATACTTTTTATTTCCAGTGGGAGTATAAGTATTTGACTGTCTTTGTGTTTGCGTTTGTGCTGTTTGTGTATTAGCAGTTGATTGACTTTGTGTTGTTGTATTATATCTTGATGTTTGTGAATTATTATTTCTTGATGCTGTTTTTCCACCATCTAACGTTACTTGAAATTGTCCAGTTCTACTTACAACCTGATAAGTTACAGATGGTTTTAAGTAAACGTAAACAATAACCATTCCATTTCTTTGAGTTGTATAAACTTTGCTTATATACTGGTCATTTTGATTAATAAATGCCTGAGCATTGCTTTCCATTTCACTGTTTGGAAAACTTAGCATTAAAATATCTTCATTTCCTAGTTTTGTAACTGATGCATTTGGCATAATTTGCTTATTTTCTCTAAATGTTCCTATAACTTTTCCATTATTGTATGATATATTTTTCAAAGTATCAGAAAATGTAATCGCACTCACAAAAAGTAATAGTAATAACAATATTCTTTTCATTTTTTTCCTCCTATTTTTTTATTATAATATCTAATACCAATTTTATTTTTTTTCGATTTTGTCTACTGCAGACTTTAGAACTGTCATTCTAGCATTCTTATCTATTTTCATTTCTACAGTTTCTGTTAAAATATTTACAATCGTTCCTTGTATACCTCCAACTGTCGTTATTTTATCTCCGACTTTCAAGCTTTCCAGCAATTCAGCTTTTTGTTTTTTCTTTTTCTTATTCGCAAAATATGTTGGTAAAATTAATATCGCCATAAATGCTACATAAATTAATATTACTCCAATTGAATTTTTATCCATTTTTACTTTGTATAATTAAACTTATACTTTCCTCCTTCTTTTATTTTAAAATCAATTTTAATTATAACATAATTTAAGATATGTTTCAATTTTTTTAAAAATTATTTTTTTTATACTAAACTTTATTTAAATAGTAAATTTATTACAAACTTTTTTAATAAAAGATATAAACCTAATATTTAAATGAAAAATAGTATTATATGTATTTTTCCTTCATTTGTATAAAATATTTACTATTAATCTTACTTATACCAAATTTACTTAAAAATAAAAATGACTATCTCAAAAAATTATTTTCAAGACAGCCATTTCGTGATTAAAATGAAAAAATTATTTTTAGTTAACTAAATTAATTAGTCAATTAAGTTAGTTATTAAAGTTATTATTTCTCTGAAATTGCATCTACTCCTGGCAATACTTTTCCTTCCAAGTATTCAAGCGATGCTCCTCCTCCAGTTGAAATATGTGAGAATTTGTCAGCAAATCCTAATTGGATAGCTGCCGCTGCTGAATCTCCACCACCGATGATTGTTTTAGCTCCAGATAATTCTGCGATTGCTTTACATACACCGATTGTCCCTTTTGCGAAGTTTTCCATTTCAAATACTCCCATTGGTCCGTTCCATACTACTGTTTTTGCACCAACTAGAGCGTCTGAGAATAATTTAATAGATGCTTCTCCTATATCTAATCCCATCCATCCATCTTCAATAGCGTCTACAGAAACTGTTTTAAATTCTGTATCATTTTTAAATTCTTTTGCTACAACTGTATCAATTGGCAATAACAATTCAACATTTTTTTCTTTAGCTTTTTTGATTAATGAAGCGGCTAATTCCACTTTATCAGCTTCTAATAATGAAGAACCTGTGTTTTTACCTTCAGCTTTTAAGAAAGTGAACATCATTCCTCCACCAATGATTACTTTATCAGCTTTATCCAATAAGTTTTCGATTACACCAATTTTATCAGAAACTTTTGCTCCACCTAAAATAGCAACTAAAGGTCTTTCAGGATTGTCAACTGCTCCACCAATAAACTCGATTTCTTTTTCTACAAGGAATCCTACTGCTGATTCTTTGATATTTGAAGCAATTCCTACATTTGAAGCGTGTGCTCTATGTACAGTTCCGAATGCATCATTTACAAATACATCTCCAAGTGATGCCCAGTATTTTCCTAATTCAGGATCATTTTTAGATTCTTTTTTACCGTCTAAGTCTTCAAATCTAGTATTTTCAAACATTAGGATTTCTCCATCTTTTAACTCAGCAACTGCTTTTTCTAAAGCTGCTCCTCTTGTTTCTGGAACAAATTTAACTGGTTTTCCTAAAAGTTCTTCTAATCTTTTTGCAACTGGTGCTAAAGTTTTTGATGCTTTATCAGCTTCTTCTTTTACTTTCCCTAAGTGAGAAAATGCGATTACTTTTCCACCATTTTCCAAAATGTATTTCAAAGTTGGAAGTGCTGCTGTAATTCTATTATCATTTGTAATAACTCCATCTTTTATTGGTACATTGAAATCAACTCTTACTAATACTTTTTTACCTTTTACATCTAAATCTTTTAAAGTTTTTTTAGCCATTCGGTTATATCCTCCTAAAATTTATCATAATATCTTTTCTTCCTAATTGAATTATACCACTCTTTAATTCTATTTTCAAGTAATTTAAGACATAAACTCAAAACATTTTTGGTATATAATGAAACCATTCATTTTTAAGCCTAAAAATCTATATTCTAAAGTGATTTTTTATAATTTTTTACACTTTATTCAAGCTTCAAAATTTTTTGTAACTTAATTTCATCAATTTCTGATATTTTTCTAACTGGATTAGGATTATCAAAATGCTGGTTAATAGCCTTTTCAAACCAGGTAACACCAATCCATTTTCCAAATTTATACCCTGAATTTTCAAAATATGCAGCCTTTTTAAATCCAAAGTAATTGTGTAATTTCTCGCTGTTTTTATTAGGATAAATTACAAGTCCATAAATATTTACAACATTCTGCAACTTCAATATTTCGATCAAAATTTTATATAACTTCTTCCCAATTCCATTTCCATAAAATTTTTCATCAGTATAGACAGAAAGCTCCGCATCACTGATAAGCTGCCCTACTCCAAATTTTATAAGCGTAGGCATAACCAGCAATCTCATTTCCACATTCACAAACAATATATGGGTATTTCTCTGAAATTTTTCTTATTCTTCCTTTAAATTCATCAATTGAAGGCACTTCATACTCAAATGTAATAGTAGTATTTTCAACATATGGTTTATAAATTTTCAAAATTTTTTCAGCATCTTCTTCAGTTGCAAATCTAAAAATTAGATTTTCTTTTTTTAATTTCATCCTTTTATACCTCCGTATATTAATTTTACTTTATTAATACGAATATGTTAACACTTTTTAATATAAATTTCAATGAAATAAAATTTTAAATTTACTATTGACATTTATTAAAAATACGGTATAACTTAATTAAGAAATTCTATAAGAAAAGGATGGTTAAAGTATGAAAAAATTACTATTAGTTGGTGCACTTTTAGTTACAAATTTGATTTCATTTTCTGCAGGGAAAGAAAATGACGTAACAACAAAACCAGATGTTTATTTTTTAAAAAGTTCACAAGTTGTAAGCAGTTATGATTTATTGCCACCTCCGCCGGCAGTAGACAGCATTGGATTTTTAAATGATAAGGCTCAGTACGAAAAAGGAAAATTGCTTAGAAATACTGAAAGAGGAAAACAGGCATATAACGATGCACGTGTAGAAGGAGATGGAGTCCCTCGTGCTTTTTCAGAAGCTTTCGGATACACAATCTCAGCTCAAACAACTCCAGAAATTTTCAAATTAGTTACAAAATTGCGTGAAGATGCAGGAGATTTAGCTACAAGATCTGCAAAACAGACATATATGAGAATCCGTCCATTTGCATATTTTAAGGAATCAACTTGCCGTCCAGAAGATGAAGCAAGCCTTTCAACAAATGGTTCTTATCCTTCAGGACATACTTCAATTGGGTGGGCTACTGCATTGGTTCTGGCTGAAGTAAATCCAGCAAGACAAAATGAAATTATAAAACGTGGTTATGAAATGGGACAAAGCCGTGTAATTTGTGGATATCACTGGCAAAGTGATGTTGATGCAGCTCGTGTAGTAGCAAGTACAGTTGTTGCAACACTGCATTCAAACAGTGAATTTAACGCTCAACTAGCCAAAGCAAAAGCAGAGCTTCAAAGATTAAGCAGAAGAAAATAAGAAAATAAAGATATTACATTTTAAAACCTTTCTTATGTTTTGTAAAGTATTTTTTATATATTCTTCAAAATATACTCGAACCCATTTAAAATTGAACTGATAGAAATTATATAATTTAGGGTTTGAGTAAAATAGTCATAATTTTTGAGTTTTGTTTTAAACTAGTTTTACTATAAATTTGAATAGAAATAAAATAAAAAGGGCATCATTACGATGTCCTTGAATTTTATATTCCATTAAATAATTCTTTACATAAAATGGCGTACCCGTGAGGAATCGAACCCCAAGCCTTCTGATCCGAAGTCAGACGCTCTATCCAGTTGAGCTACGGATACACAGAAAAAAGTAAGTTATAAAAACTTACTTTGCTAAGATTTTTAATATTTTAGGGCTTAATGTTTCTTTGTTTTTTAACAAGATTTTTTTAACTTGGTCGTTATTTTTCCCTTTTAATGTTTTCATTGCTTTTGTACAAACTCTTACTCTAACTTCTTCATTGTTAATAGTTAAAAGCATTGTTTGTAAATTTGGCCTCCAAATTCTTTTTGTAGCTCTGTGAGAGTGACTTACTCTATTTCCATGGCTTACTGTTTTTCCAAAAACTTCACATCTTTGCATCTTTATTCACCTCTACTAAAATATTTTAGTAGTTCTCCTTTCATCTTTATTTTTTTTTACAGTCATTTACTGTTTTTTATTATAATATATTAACTTAACTCTTTTAAAAAAAATCGTTATTCAGTTAAAATTATTTTTACATATCGGAATTTATTTTATCATATTTTAGGAATTTTTACAAGTTATTATCCATATTTTTTACTTTATTTCACAAATTTTCCTTATTTTTGAAAAAATTGCTTTAGATTTGGCGGAAAATAATTCGGTCCTTTTATTACTTTCCCGTCTTCACGATAAATTGGATTCCCGTTTTCATCCAGCTTGCTAAGGTTACTTCGATGAATCTCCTCAAATACATCCTCAATAACATCCTGCATCCCATGCTCAATTATTGTCCCACAAAGAATATAAAGCATATCTCCAAGAGCATCTGCAACTTCCACAATATCTCCTCTTTTAGCTGCTTCTAAATATTCCTCATTCTCTTCCTTCATCAAGTCAAATCTCAATTTTTCTAGTCCATTTTCTAATTTCCCAATTGGCTTGTCAGAATTTCCAAGTTTATAAATTCTGTGAAATTCTTCAACACATTCTATTTTTCTTTTCATTATTATATCCTTTCTTAAAATTTATTTCTAAATATTTAAATTTTTTATTCTTAAATTCTAAATTATTTTTCTTACATATTCTTTTTTATAATTTTTAACTTTTTGACACAAAGGTATCAAATACAATAACTATTGTTTCGCAATAATACCTATTATAACATATTTAACTGATTATCACTTAATAAGTGTATCGAAAGTTCTATGAACTGCTCCAGATTTACATAAATCTTTCTTATAAAGAAAAAATATAAAACATAAAAATATCTATTAATAAATTATTAGCCTATTTTATTATTAACATTATCAAAAAATACATAGTTAAAGCTTTTACAATATCTGAATACAGCATAATTGCTGAAAAGAATCTTGTTTTTTCCAAAATTTCAGTATTGCCTTCTTCTACTTTTTCTAATATCTTAGTTTGTATATTTTTTATGTCTTTTTTTATTAACAAAACTGCCAATATCAGTGTTAGTAAAAACATTATTCCTGCAACAATGGCTTTTTGCTTGAAAAAAAATGTAAATTCACTATAAAAAATTGCAAGAATTAAGCCCATTATTAACGACAGGACTGTTAAGGCGGATTTCATATTCTTTTTTTGTTTATTTATTAATATTTTTGGTAAAATGAATAAAAACAGAATTTCTAAAATAAATAAAATTATAAAGAATATTCCTTTTACATCAGGCACCTTTAATTTTCTTAATGACTGAATTATGTTATCCAATTCAAAAATCATATAGTTTTTTAGTATCATACACAGCAAAATTGAAATAGCAATTCCTGAAAATACCCATATTCTGCTTGCTAAAATTTCTTCATTTATAAATTTTTTTACTTCCTTGACTGTTTCGACATCTATTTTATTTTCTATTTTTCTGTTACTTTTCAAATTTTTCCCCTTTAATAAATAGAATAAGAGTTATTTCGAGATTGCATTAACAATTTTAATATTAATAATCCCAAGATAACCCTTTATATTTTTTATTAAATTATTTTTTATCTTTTTCTTCCTAAAATTCTTACAAGGCTCAAGAATAAGTTTACAAAATCCAAATATAATTCCAAAGCACCAACAATTTCAATTTTATTAAGAATATCAGAATCTTCATGAACTGCATAGGCGATAACATTATTTTTTATTCTGTTTACATCAACTGCAATATAAACTGTAAAAATGATTACACCTAATACTGACACAAACAAATCAATTGCACTATTTCCTAGAAACATATTTACTACACTTACTAATATCATTGCTATTATTCCAGCTGTAAGCAATGGCACAAATCTAGTCAAATTTTCCTTAGTAAAATATCCATAAATTGCTAAAACTACAAAGATTGACAATGTTCCTAAAAATGCTGAACCAATTACATCTGGAGCATAAATAAGTCCAATAGCTGAAAATGTCAATCCGCTTAATGCTGAATATATTAAAAATATAAGTTTTAGAACACTTGAATTTGCTGTATAAACTAAAGCTGAAAAGACTAAAACTGCAACAACTTCTAAAATAAGAAATATCCAGTATTTCTCTATTATCATATATGCAATAGGATTTTCTTTTATTGCTCCATTATAAACCATAAAACCAATACCGCCAGTTATAAGAAGCCCTATTACCATCCATATCATACTTCCACGAACTTTTGAAATTATAAGTCTGTTTAAATCGTCATAAGTCATTGACATTTGTCCGTTATATTCGTTGTAATCATCGTTATTATGATTGTAAGTTTCTAATTCATCATAATCATTTCTCATAAAAATCACCTCATTAGTTTAGTATTTTTCATTTCTTCAACCATTTTAATAACTTGAACATCTTAATCCAAAATTCTATATCCAAGCTATCATCTATTATAATATTATAACTTTTTTACTTTTAAAAAGACTTTTATTTATCAGTTAAATTACTTAATCTTATTTTTTATTTTGAAAACGGAACAAAAGATTCCTGTTTCAAAGTTTGGATAATTTCATCAACTGATACGTTTTTACTGTCTTGTGAACCAAATCTTCTTACATTTACTTCGTTGTTTGCAACTTCATTTTTACCAATTATTAGTTGAACTGGTATTTTTTGGTCTCCGTTTGCTTCTCTGATTTTGTATCCAATTTTTTCTAATCTTGTGTCAAGTTCTACTCTGATTCCTGCATCTTGAAGTTTTGTAAACAATTCTTTTGCGAAAGGCACCTGTTCGTCAGAAATTGTCAGGATTCTTGCTTGTACTGGCGCTAGCCAAGTTGGGAACGCTCCTGCGTAATGTTCAATCAAGATTCCAATAAATCTTTCCAAACTTCCGTACATTGCCCTGTGAATCATTACTGGCTCGTGTTTTTCACCATCTGCACCTATATAGCTCATTTCAAATCTTGCTGGAAGGTTAAAGTCTAACTGGATTGTTCCACATTGCCAAATTCTTCCGATTGAATCTTTCATCTTAAAGTCGATTTTTGGTCCGTAGAATGCTCCATCTCCAGGATTTAGCTTGTAATTAATTCCTTTATGTTCCAAAGCTGATTTCAAGTTTGCTTCAGCCATTTCCCATATTTCGTCTGAACCTATTGCTTTATCAGGTTTTGTTGATAATTCAATGTGGTATTCAAATCCGAATACAGTATAAAATTTATCATATAAATCAATAATTTCGATAATTTGTTCCTCAATTTGCTCTTTCGTACAGAAAACGTGGGCATCATCCTGTGTAAATGCTCTAACTCTCATAAGCCCATGTAAAGCTCCACTAAATTCGTGTCTGTGAACAAGCCCCATTTCTCCATATTTCAATGGCAAATCCTTGTATGAATGCAAGTTATTCTTGTAGGCAATTATTGAACCTGGACAGTTCATAGGCTTTATTGCATACTCTTTTTCATCAATTGTTGATGTATACATATTTTCACGGTAATTGAACCAATGTCCAGAAATTTCCCACAATTCCTTATCTAGCATAATAGGAGTTTTTATTTCCTGATAACCTCTTTTTTTATGCTCAACTCTCCAGATTTCCTGCAATTTATTGAATAATTCCACACCTTTTGGCATAAAGAAAGGGAATCCAGGTCCATGCTCGTCTACAAAGAACAAGTCAAGCTGTTTTCCTAATTTTCTGTGGTCTCTCTTTTCAGCTTCTTCCATCATTGTCAAATAATCATCCAGCTCTTTTTTTGTTGCAAAAGCTACTCCGTAAATTCTTTGAAGCATTTTATTGTTTGAATCTCCACGCCAGTAAGCTCCTGCTGTTGACATTAGCTTAAATGCTTTTAGGTAGCCAGTCGATGGAATGTGTGTTCCACGGCATAAGTCTATAAATTCACCTTGCTGATAAATGCTAACTTTATCTGCACCCAGGTCTTCAATTATCTCAACTTTGTAAGTTTCACCTTTTTCAGCAAAGAATTTTTTTGCTTCTTCGGCAGTCATTTCACTTCTTTTAAATTCATAATTCTCTTTTACAATTTTTGTCATTTCCTCTTCAATTTTTGCTAAATCTTCCTCAGTAAACGGTTTTTCAGGGTCAAAATCATAAAAAAATCCATTTTCAATAACAGGCCCTATCGTAACCTTTGTATTCGGGAAAAGTCTTTGCACAGCCTGAGCCATAATATGTGCCGCACTATGTCTTATAATTTCTATCCCTTTTTCACTTGTATTAGTAATTATTTCAATTGTTCCAGATTTGTCAATAATATGAGATGGATCAACTTGCACACCGTCAATTATCGCCCCAACGGTTGCCTTCCCAAGACTGCTCCCAATACTTTTTGCAAATTCTACAACAGTCATCGGATTTTCCAACTGTCTTTTACTACCATCAGGCAAAATCATTTCTATCATTTCGATTCCTTCTTTCTCTCTTTTGTCAAATAAAATTAGGCTCTAGTTAGCCTAATCGCATAATTATTTATTATAGTATAATTCTTATTTTTTTTCAACCTAAAAATTTAAAACATCTCCAAAAATTTGCATTTCAGAACAACCAAGCAACTATATTCAAAAAACAATAAAAAATGAGCAAGAATTGAAATTTTATTCTCACTCAAAAGTTATTTCTATTAAATATCACTTTTCGATATTGGGGTGGTCTATATCGGAATTGGTATACGTGTCAGTCTTAGAAACTGTTTTAGTCCCCTTCGATATTGGGGTAGTCTATATCGAAAATTACAGATAGATAGTCAAACTGTATTTGTTTTAGTCCCCTTCGATATTGGGGTAGTCTATATCAATAAATGCTTTCAGTAAACTTACAATTTTGTTTTAGTCCCCTTCGATATTGGGGTAGTCTATATCCACTATAAAATAATACTCTATCTAATATAGAAGTTTTAGTCCCCTTCGATATTGGGGTAGTCTATATCATTTACTTGATTTAGATAACTTAGAATTAAGTTTTAGTCCCCTTCGATATTGGGGTAGTCTATATCTCTTGGACAAAGAACAACAAGCTAACTTATTAGTTTTAGTCCCCTTCGATATTAGGGTAGTCTATATCCAAGTAAACTCTTACTCCAATCTTTTCCTCAGTTTTAGTCCCCTTCGATATTGGGGTAGTCTATATCCCATCATTTGTTTTTAGTGATTGGATATTTTGATTGATATTTTTGCTATTTATCTGTATTTTCCATATTTTCATCTTGATATTGTTCCTTAATAAATGATATAAACCACCACTCACATTATACCATATTTTTTGATTTTTCAAAATTCTAATATTTTATTTTGTGAAATTTTTTCTCCCATTGTCACTTCTCCTGCGAGTACCTTCATTTTTTGAAATTGATCTTCTGTCAGGATAATAGAACGGATTGAGGAATTTTCTGGAGCGAGCATTGATAACTGTTTTTCTGCCAGTTCGATTTTTTCTTTTGTTTTTGACTTCATTATATATACCGATTTTTGAAGCTGATAATATCCTTTTTCTATCAATTTTTTCCTAAAAGTCCTGTATTCAAATATCTCAACATCTGTCTGCATAGGAAAATCATACATAAGTAGACCAAAATACTCAATACTCATAGTCCATCACGCTCAATTTCGGAATTATCACTTCTTCATCTTTTACAAAATAATTTCGTATGCTATCCAAATAATAGTCTACCGCTTGGAAAAAATCATATTTCTTATCGTTAAATAATACCTTCTGCTGTGCCACAAGAAGTATTTTTTGCCTTATCTCCTTACTTAATTTCACTTCATTCAAAATATCCTTGTACATATAAACAAGATAATCCACCATAGGACGAAAAACTTCTATTATATCATCAGAAAAATTATAGGCATTAAACTGTGACTTATGATGTAATCCCAGACTTGGATGAAATCCTTTGGCTACAATCTTTGATGATATTATAGCTCTTAAAATCATATATCCATAATTAAGTGCCGAATTTACACCATCTTCATCAAATCTTTTAAAACTATTGCTATATAATTCCTGAAAATATATCCTTGAAGCTATTGCTTCCTGATGTTCTGCGCTCACATCATCTTTTTTCAAGTTTTTCTTATATGTTTTCAGTCTTTCAATGGAAACATCACTTTTTTCAAGATACTCTAACAATGCTCTTTGATTTTCAATCTTATTCTCCACTATCCTGCTCCACAATTTTTCCTTTTTCTCCTTTTCCCACTCAATCTGTTCATTTATTCGTAAAGTCACTTGAAAATGATTAAATAATCCCAGCGAATGAATTTCAGGCTGATGTTTCTCGTTGCAAATAATAATCGGAATGTTATTTTCCACCAGCCTCAGCTGCAAAATCGCACTAATCTTACAATGACAATTTTCAATAACTATCGCAGATATATCATTCAAAGAAATCTTATTTTTCTCATCATTATTGTCTTCATCAATCATTACAAGCTGATTATTCGATATTGACAAATCGTCAGCCTTTGTTATGTGAATTATATTGGGCATTTTAACCATACTCCTTATTTTGAATATTCAAGCATTGCTTTTACCAATTTACATAAATCTTCTGAATTTCTATGAGATTTTAAATCTTCTTTTCCTAAATGTATAATTTCAACAGACTTCACTGAATTTAGAATTATTTCTTTATCAGAATTTATAATAAACTCTGCTTTAAATCCATATTCCTCTAGAATATCTTTTATAGATTTCATCACAGCATTTTTTAATTTTCTGTCATAATCCAATAATTTTCTTAATTTCTCCATCATTTTTAATATCGAATATTTAGGATTTGGTAAATAATTAAAGTGTGCAATATAGTTTCTAACAGGAGTATTGTCATCAAATTTTACATTTTTCATTTTATTATTATTCTGGTATTCAACATGTGTACTAATAAACTGTTCGTATTTAGGACAAATTTGTCCTGATTTATAGACACTATTATTTTTATTATCATGACTAAATATTTCAATAATATCTAATTCATCTGGAAATTCTCCTGTTAATCTAAATCTTAAATCTCTTTCCCAAATTGAAGTAAATCCAACCAATCTATGAAGTATTTTTAATAACAGGCTTTGAAGTAAATTTAGCTCATTAAACTCAATTTTATTTTTTAAATGTACATATTTTTCTATATTTTCTATAGATTTTTTATATTTTTCATAATCTTCTGTATTATTCTTTTCTGAAAAATTTTCATATTTTTTTTGATATTTATAATGTAAATCTTTTTGAATTTTATAAAAATCTGTTTTTTTATCTTCTAATTTCTTTTTTAACCTATCATATTCTTTTAAGTCTTCTTTCTTGATACAATAATTTGCTTTCTCTGAAATTCTTTCAAGCAAATCTAACATACCATATTTTTTAATATTGTACAAATTTCTCATATTCTTTATATTGTTATCATCAGAATAAATATTGTAGTATTCACCAGTATTTTCTATTTTTTCAAAATTTCTCAGTTCTCCAAAAGTTTGATTTTTCCTTTTTTTACTTATTTTTTCTATAAATTTCCCAATTTCTTCTGCTGAAATTTTAAAATTTTCTATTTTTACTTTATTATTATCAAGATTAACTATATTTAAAAGCATCAATTCTTTTTCATATATATTAGTCTTACTAAAAATTTGATATTTTTCAAGATTCCCTTTTAATTCTGTAATTTCTTTATAATTTAATAATTTTAGAAGTAAGTAAAAACAATTAATTCTATCTGTTTGATTTAATATTTTGTCTATTTTTGTTATTTCTATCTTCTGTATAATCTCGTTTATTTCTCCTATGTCTTCTAAAGTTTTTTCTCCTGCTATATATTCTGACATCTCACTATCAAATATATTTTTCTTATCTTGAACTTTCTTTAATTCTAATAAATAATTATAGTCATTTTTTATAAACTCAAAAAAACCTTTCAAAAATATTCTTTGAATAAAATCTAAAAATACATTTTTTCTCTCACTATCTATTTCTTCTATATTTATCATATATAAACTTTGTATAATTTCTAAATACTTCTTAGGATTTTTTTCGTTAACGCTTTTAAATTTTTTAAATTTACAATGTTTGTCTTCATTTTGATTTTTATTTAATTCTATTATTTTATCTTTTATACTAATAAATATTCCATTTTCTTCATTTAAAAATTTATCTAAAAATTTTCCATAATAAATATTTTTTAATAAATATATTTGAGCATCCTTTCCTTCGCTTTCATCTGGAATTTTCCATTCTTTTATTTCTAAACTATTAGCTAAATCTTGTACTCTATTGTATATTTTTGTAAAAGAAGGTACAAAAGAAACTTTTCTATTAGTAAATGAAAAGATAACTTTATCCATATATTCTGTTATATCTTTATTACTCAAATAGTCAAAAACATTTGCACTATTTAACTGTTTAAAAATCTTAAACTTTATTTTTTCTTCATTAATTTCATTACTAAAAATATTTTTTGCTGTATTTCCTAAATTAACATTATTAAATTCAAATATATTTTGTGCATTTGTTTCCATTTTAAAATGGATAATTTCATGTCTTATACTGCTAATAATTTTATCAATATTCATTAGAAAAACTTTTATTTCTTGTTGATTATTTATATCAAAATAATTACCAAAAAATAACTTTAATCTTTCTTCTAACTCAATTTTTTTATTTTCTTGATATAATTTATCTACTTCTTTATCTACTTTATTCGTTATATCTTGCGTATTATCAGTATTTAAAATATTTCTCAAAGAAAAGTATGCAGAAGAAGACACTCCTATAATACTTCTTAAAAAGGCTTCTTTTGTTCTTATTTCAGAAATTTTTTCACTGTTTACTACAACATCATTATTACTTATATAGGCATTATATTTCCCACAATTTCTTATATAATTATTCAACTTGTTTACTAATTTATTTTTTACTAAATTTCTTAATTTACAATATTCAAATATATTTTCTAATTTTTTTTTATTTATATTCCTTTTGGAATACACATAATTTTTCAATAATTGGTTTACTTCAATTTCTACCAAATGACAAAAACAATGTTTTATACTTGTTTCATCCAAATTCACTTTATCTATATAGTATTTATAAAATATCTGAGATTTTGTTAATTCTTTTATTTCAGGTTCTATTTCTAATAATTTATCGAAATTATTTCTATTGTCTTGTATTTTTTTATATAATTCTTCTCCAAACTCAGTCTTATTTTTATTCAATATTTCATGATATGCTTCTCTAATCTTTCTTATATTCCTATCCTTAGAGTCTTTTGTTATTTCAGAAAACAGATTATTCATAGCTTCATGACTATTACTATATAATTTGTCAAATGCTTCAAAAATATTATTCACGTATTCCTGATGTTTTGAAGAAATTCTGTAATATTCATAAAATAAACTTTTTTTATTATTCCCTTTAACTCTATCAGCAGTATTATTTACGCTTTCTTTTTTAAAATGTGCCTTGTTCTCTTCCAATGAATTTTTTATTGATTGTATTTGATTTAGTTTTTTTTGCAAATCATTTTCAAAAACTTCTAAATCTTCTTCAGTACAATTTTCTTCCTTCAATATTTTATTCAAAACATTAAAATATTTTTCATTTCTAACATCATATTCATTAAACCCTTCAATTTCTATTTTTTCAGTATTTTCATTAAATATTGTTATTTTCTTATTGTCGATTATTAGTTTTACTTTAGAAAAATAATTTTTAGCTTTTTCTCTTCTTTCTTTATTTTGCTCTTTACATTGCTCATAATTTTTTACATAAAAATCTAATGTTTTTAGAAATAATTCTGTCGTTTTTGTTTTTATATCATAAAATCTTTCCTCAGTAACATCTTTTTCTATCTCATTACTTTTTATCAACTTTCCTTTTTCCTTATATTTCTTATGAGAAATACCATCAATTTTAGTAATTTTCATACACATCCTCCTAAATATCTTTTTATATTAATCGAACATTTTAAATCCATTTCACATCTTTCTAATCAAAAATACAATTTTCCATTTTTAGTATACCACATCAGTATTAAATTTCAAAAAATCAAAGAAACTTGCTAAATGTTGGAATAAATATTTGATTAAATTTATTTTTTATTATTAAACATTTTGAAATATGAAAAAATTATGGTAAAATTTATAAAAGGTTTTTATTTATTCAATAAGGAAAAGGAGAAATTGTTTATGAAAAAAGTAGTATTATTTTGTACAGTATTCGGAATGTTATTATCAACGATATTTATTTCAGCAGAAACAACTACTGCGTTCAAAACTGAGAAAATAAAATATCCTAAAGGAATTAGAGGTATCACATCTGTAACTGAAGTTTTTGGAACTGGACAGCAAGTTACACATATTATTCTGGAATTTAACGAAAAGGTAGTAAACTCACAGCTGACTAAAGATACTTTTGCCGTATCTGACAGAACTGTTGAAAAAGTTTATTCAAATACTCAGCCAGAAAGAACTAATATCGTAAAAGATGGAAAATATGTCATTATCGAACTGAATACAAAAGATAATGGAGCTTCTTTACGTATAGAAGGGAACAATGAAGTTGGATTTCAAATGAAAAAGGCGACTTCCAAGATAACACAAAAAGAAGACATCTTGTTTACAAATGGTAAAAAATTGGAAAAAAGCATTGCAATACTTGAAAACAACAAAACAAAAAATTTAGTTGTGGAAAACTTTAAACAGTTTGTGTATAAAGATCCAAAAACTGGAACAAGTGTAAAGTATAATCTGTATATTCCAAAAAATTACGACAGAAATAAAAAATACCCGCTTGTATTATTTATGCACGATATGGGAGTTTTAAGTGAAGATACGAAAACTACACTATTACAAGGAAATGGTGCCATCTCATTTGCAACACCTGAAGAACAGGCAAAGCACGAAGCATTTGTGCTAGCACCACAGTACTCAAGACAAGTGGTAAATGACAACGGAGATATTACAAGCGACTTGGATGCAACTGTCAATTTAATAAGAGAACATTTACTTTTAAAATATAGTATTGATGATAAAAGAATTTATGCGACTGGACAATCAATGGGTGGAATGATGGCTATTGTTATGAATTACAAATATCCAGAATTATTTGCCGCTTCATATCTAGTTGCTTGTCAATGGAATGAAAAAGAAATTGCCCCTATGGCAAAAAACAATTTATGGATTACCGTTTCAACTGGAGATTCAAAAGCTTATCCAGGAATGAACGCAATTACAAGTGAACTTATAAAAAGAGGTGGAACTGTAGCAAGAGACAGCTGGAGAGCTGATTACTCAGATACACAGTTTTTAGAAGGAGCAAGAAAAGTTATTTCTCAAAAAACAAACATAAAATACGTAACACTTGAAAAAGGTACAAATCCATACTTGCCAAAAGATGCCAATCCAGGTTCTGAACATTCAGGAACTTGGAAAGTAGCTTATAGTATACCTGGCATTAAAGACTGGATGTTTTCTCAAGCTAAGCAGTGAACAGCGTTAAAGAATTTTAAATAAAAATTTGAAAGCGAGAAATAAAAAGTGGAAGAATTAAGAGAAGTATTGAAAACTGAAGATTTGACACAAACTGAATATCAAGGCAGAACTTTTGAAGTATTAATAAAATCATTTAAAACACATAAAAAGTTTTTATTTCCAGCTTTTGTATTGTTTGGAATTAATGGATATGTATTAAAAAACTTTATTGTGTTTCACACAATCAGCAAAGAAGAACTAATTACAAGTTTTTTAATTACAGTGGCAATTGAGTTTATACTAAGTTTATTTCAAAATAGTGTTATAAGTAAAATTAGAGGGAAAAATGAACTGGATAAAACTAATTTAATATTTAGGTCCATTGTTCTAAGTATAATAATGACTTCAATAAATTTTAGTATTCTTATGATGAGCAACAACTTGGCATCCTCTGTAATTACAATTGTGCTTGCACTCTGTTTTTCATATTTCAGACAAGTTTATCTATCTAGAGACCTTAATTTTTTTGAATCTATTGAAGAAAATTTTAAACTTCTAGATGGAAATAGAAAAAGGATTATTCTACCTTTTATTGTTGTTAATATAATTTTTCATATTTTATCTTTCATTTTTCTTGTATTTGCTGTAATAATCGGAAACTATTCAACAGATGCTAGTTCAGAGCTGATGGTAATAGTCATTTTAGTTCTGTTTAAACTGGCAGATGGAATAAATGAATTTTACAGAAAAATTTTAGCAAGTATAATTTTCTTAAATGTAGAAGATAATCAATAAATCAAATGAAAAATTTAGAAAGGAGGCGCTATTGACTTTTAGTTATTTTAGCCCTATTCATATAGAAACTTTTATTGTTTCAATTTTATTTTGCGTATTTTTATTCTATATTCCAAAATTTTTTAAGAATATAGATATAAAAAAATATTCAACATTTTTAGGATATTTTTTGTTAATATTTAAAATAGTTGATTCGATTTATAGGCTGATGTATCAGAATGAACCTATAACCAATGTTACACCTGTGCATCTTTGTAATTTTGCAGCAATTTTCGCAGGATTGTATTTAATTTTTAGAACAAAATTTTTATATAATGTAGTTTATTATTTAACTTTTGGACCGGTATTGGCGTTAATCTTGCCTGGGATAATTTACTATCATGACAACTATTATGTCTATATTTTTATGATAATGCATGCACTTATTGTATTTACAGCTTTTTTTGGATATGAGTATCTAGGTGAAAGACCTACAAAAAAAGGATTTATTCAATCAATAATCGCATTACTTCTTATATTTCTTTATGCGTTTATCTACAACTTTATCTTTAAGGAAATAAATGCAATGTTTTTAAAAAGCCACATTATCCCACAAGTGAAGTTTATAAATCCTATCTGGTTATATGATATTGTTCTGATTTCTACAATGATTTTTTTAGAATTTTTGTTATATTTGCCAGTTATGAAAAGAAAAGTTTAATATGAATCTTTAGAAAAGTTTTAAAAAAAAATAAGAAGAAAGAAAAGTACACCACTGATATTAGTATTATTATGTATCTATAATTTTAGTATTTTAGGTGTACTTTTTTATTAAAAATTTTATTCAGTTTCAGATTGAGCTGCACTTTCCTGCTCAAATTTTTCCAAAATAACTTTTGTTATTTCAGCACGAAGTTCAGGTTTAATTGGATGAACTATGTCCTTAAATTCTCCATTTGGCATTCTTCTTGATGGCATTGCCACAAACAATCCGTTTTGTCCATCGATTATTTTTAATCCATGAATTACAAAACTTTCATCAAATGTGATGTCAGCATAAGCTCTTAATCTCTCATTGTTTTCTGTTTGTTTTCCAATTCTAATACGAATATCAGTTACTTTCATAAGTCTTCTCCTTGTTTGTATAAATTTATCTACCACTATAATTATACCCTATTTATCCTAAAAAACAAGAGATAAAACAATATTTCCTCATAATTATCCAATTATTTCAATATATTCGTCAATAAGTTCTTTTTTAAGGCTTTCAGGCGGTAAATCCAAAACTTTTACCTTTATATTCTTGTTAAAATACTTTATGTCAAAAATATCGCCTTTTTTTACATCATAAGAAGATTTTTTCTGCTCTCCGTTTACAGCAATGTTTCCATTATCTGCCAATTCCTTTGCCACTGTTCTTCTTTTTATAATTCTCGTTACTTTTAAAAATTTATCTAAACGCATTTTTCCCCCTCTATTTTATTACTTTATATTTTTCATTCCTTCGTACCACGCTGTATTTGTTTCCACAAATCCAACATTTGGGTTTTCTTTTAAGAAAAGTCCTCTTACTTTACTCTTCTTGTCACTGAAAATATGTGGATTATCAGTTGTTGATTTAGCTAAAAGGGCCTTTTTGATTTTTTCCTGATCCTCTTTTGCCAAAGTTTTTGTATTAAATACGATTGGACCATTATAAACTGGAATTGATTTTATAACTGTAAAGCTTTTTCCAGCATAATCTCCAAATGGTGCAACTGCCCCTTTTCTCACTTTATATGTGGCTCCTGAATTAAAGTCTTTTCCAGCAGTCAGCTCATAAATTGTGAATGATTTTGGAATAGCAAATGTTGCAACATCAACATCTCCTTTAAATAATAGAACTTGTGCTCCAGGATGCGAATTTCCAAACATAACTTTTGAAAACACTTTATTTCCAAGCACTTCATCCGTATTTTTTAATCCAAATTCTTTTACAATGAAATTAGCTGGTATTTTAAATCCAGATGTAGAGCTGTTTGTAACAAATCCCATAGACTTACCTTTTAACTTCTTCAAGTCAAATCCATCTCCAGAACGGTATTGATTAGCATCTTCTGCTCTAACTGCAATAAAGCTGTAATAACGTGCATCTTCTAATGTCCCACTTTCTCCAGCATTTGTAAGCACAGCCTCAATATCCTTTGTTCTCTGTCTAGCATTCAAATATGCTTCGGCTCCTATATATGCAATTTGAGACTGTCCAGAAACAATATTCTCAACTGTAATATTATAGTCAGTCGTTGTAACAATTTCGACTTTTTTCCCAGTTGCTTCCTGCACAACCCGTGCAAACTCTTCACGTGATTTTTTCAGTGAATCATTAGTTTCATTTGGTAAAAATACAATTTTGATTGTATCATTTTTCTTGCCACAACTAATAGTAAATAGCAAGATTGCCAATAACAATAAACTTCTTAAAATATTTTTTTTCATAAATACCTCCTAAATAGTACAAATAAAATATGGTTTATTATAACATTTGTCATTTGCATAGTCAATTCTCTATAAAAATAAGTTTAATAATTTATTCTAATAATAAACTATCTTTTCAAAAATCTCCCCAACCGAAAAACTCCTAACTTCCCTTTCTCCAGCCTCATTTTGTTCCATTAAAACTTCGATTTCTCCATCTTTATTAATATTATGTGCAATTCCTGAAACAACTTCATTTCCAAATTTTAATTCAATTCTTTTGCCTTTCAGATAGTTTATTTTATTTATTTTATCCAAAATATTTTCCCATAATCCATTTTCCAGCTGTTTACATAATATTTGAAACTCTGAAACAATATTTTTTATAACTTCATCAATTTGATATTTCTTATTTGTTAATTGTGTCAGTGAAATTGCCTTATTTTGTAAGTTTTCTGGCAATATGTTATTCACATTTATCCCAATTCCAACAATATAGACATTTTCTGTTTTTTCCAGCAAAATACCGCATAATTTCTTGTTTTCCAAATAAACATCATTTGTCCATTTAAATTTATATTCTAAATTTTCAATTTTCTTTAATCCATTTATTGTTGCAAGACCTGCAATCAAAGGTAATTTTAAATAATTCTCGATCTCCCAGTCATCCCTTTCCTTCAAGAAAAAGCTAAAGATAGCCATTCCATCCATAGATACCCAGTCATTCTGTCTGCGTGCCTTCCCATGAGTCTGTGTTCTAGCAGAAATAACATCAAATTCTTCATGACTTTTATGATTTCTTCGTAAATAATCGTTTGTCGAATCAAGTTCATCAAATTTATATAGATTTATATTTTCTTTCATTATTTTCTCCTAAATTTATTCTAATACTATTTCCCATTTATCATAAATTCGATTTAAAATAGGAATAATTTTTTATAATATAGTTGTTTAATAGCTAATTCATAATCATTCAATTAAATTATTTTTTATTATTTTTTATATATCTTGATTAATAAATATTTTTTCATTTTTATTTTCGTAGGATTGCTCATTGCCGCAAATCCTTATCTTGCAGCAAAGATTCATCTCAATAATTAAAATTGTAGCAAGATTGCTACGCAATAACCTATGGCTAGTCTACGACATTTCTCTGCACTGACAAAAAACTCGCTACACTCAAACAGTTTTGTCAGCACAGAAAAATGCTCCGACGGATTATTTATACTAGGCTTTTTTTGACGAAAATTATATTTTAATTATTTTAAAATACATATAAAAAATCACTCTCACTAAGTATAAAATTTTAGATTAATGAGAGTAACAATTTTTTATCTGAATATTATTAAAAGAACTCCAGCGGCAACGGCTGATCCAATTACACCTGCTATATTTGGTCCCATTGCATGCATTAACAGAAAGTTTTTTGGATTTTCTTCCTGCCCTAGTTTCTGTACAACTCTTGCTGCCATTGGAACTGCTGAAACTCCTGCTGCTCCAATCATAGGATTTACTTTTCCTTTAGTCAGTTTGTACATTATTTTTCCAAACAGTACCCCTCCTACTGTCCCAAAAGAAAATGCAATTAACCCAAGAATAATAATTTTTATTGTTACCAGACTCAAAAAATCCTTTCCGTCAGCAGTTGCTCCAACAGTTATTCCAAGCACTATTGTAATACAGTATAACAAGGCTCCTCTTGCATGTTCAACTAAATTTGAAACAACTCCAGCCTCCTTTATAAGATTTCCAAGCATTAACATTCCGATTAACGGAGCTGATGACGGAACTAGAAGAATAACAATAATTGTTACTGCAATTGGAAAAATTATTTTTTCCCTTTGACTTACAAATCTGAGCTGTGTCATTTCCACCATTCTTTCCTTTTTTGTTGTCAAAAGTTTTATAATTGGAGGTTGAATTACAGGAACTAAAGCCATATACGAATAGGCTGCGATAGCGATTGACCCTAGTAAATGTGGTGCCAGTTTTGTTGTCAAGTAAATGGCTGTAGGTCCGTCAGCTCCTCCAATAATTCCAATTGAAGCAGCCTCTTTTCCAGTCAGTCCTAGCAAAATGGCTCCAATAAACGCTATAAAAATCCCCAGCTGTGCAGCCGCTCCTAGCAGCAAACTTTTTGGATTTGCAATAAGCGGTCCAAAATCAGTACTTGCTCCTATTGCCAAAAATATTAGCGGTGGATAAATACCTAATTTTACTCCTTGATATAAATAGTATAAAAGTCCACCTTTTTCCATAAGCCCTTCATTTGCAACAGTAGGCAAATTTGCGAGCAGCATCCCAAAGGAAATTGGAAGCAATAGATAAGGTTCATATTGTTTTTTTATCGCCAGATACAACAAAATTAGCGAAATTATTATCATTATAATCTGTCTTCCAGTTATCATTGATATTCCTGTTGTTCCATAAAGAATTTTTAGTAATTCCATTTGAAAACCATTCCTTTCTTTAAGGTTTTTAGTAATTTATTAGATTTTTATATTTTAAGACAATACCACTAAAATATCATCAGTATTTACTGTATCACCCTTTGCCACTCTAATTTCACTTATAGTTCCATCGCAAGGTGCTACAATTGGATTTTCCATTTTCATAGCTTCTAATACCACAACTTCATCTCCAGCTTTTACCTTTTGTCCAGATTTTACTTTCACATCTACTATAAGTCCTTGCATAGGGGCTTTTATTACTTCGCTTCCTTCAGTTTCCTTTTGTAAAGGCGGATTTTCATTCTTGCTTACTTCTTGCTTGCTGTCTGAATTGGCTGAAGTTTCAATAGTTCCTTCTTTTTCTGAAACATCTTCCACTTCTACTTCGTAAACTTTTTCTCCGATTCTAATTTTATACAGTTTAATCATTTTTTCTGTACTCCTTTGTATTTCAGATTTTATTTTATTTCCCTAATATTTTTTATTCTTATACGACTATTCTTGTTATCTCCAGCCGCTTCAATCAAAGCTGCCATCATTGCCGCCAGCATAGTTTCATCTTTTATTTTTTCCATATTAAATTTTTGTTCGCTATCTTGCTTTTGGTGCTTTTCCAGAATTTTACCGTCATTTCTTTTTTTATTCTCAATATCTGCATTTTTTTCTTCATAAGCTGAAAAGTATTTAAAAAATGACAATACAAATGAAATCAAAAATAATATAAAAAATACAATCAGCATACTGACAACAGTTATATAAATGGCATCTGAAAAAGTTACAGCCGAATTTCCAAATAAAATACTTTTCATATTTTAAATTATTCCTTTCAATTTTTTGAATTGCTAAATTTAAACAGTTTCTGTATATTACTTTACTTCGTAATAACTATCAAATTTTTCCTTTTGCGAGAGTTTCATTTTATTTCTCAAATGAACCATATCACTTACAATTCTTTCTTCTATATGGCTTAAATTGTCCCAATCTATAAGATTTTCTGCATCACGTGTCTTATTTATTTCCATATCAAGTTCCGATATTTTTTCAAGTAATGTTTTTTTGTTCCATCTTGTATTTTCGTACCATTCCGTTATTTCCTTTAATTTTGTCTTGAAGTAATCTATATCTAAGTTCATTTTTTTCACCTCTCTTTTTAAACTGCCTATTCTATTATATTTCGATTTTTATTTCTAAAAACTTTTAAAAAACAACATCAATATTCTGAATACTAATTTTCTCTTCCAAGTTTTTTTCCTCGTACTTTTCTTTCAGGTAATCTTTTGCAATCTGTGGAAAACATGCGTAAGTTAGAACATCTTCATCAGATTTTGCCAGACTCCCTATTTCATTCTTCATTGTGTCGTATTCATTTTGTAGCAAATCGGCAGGTCTTCCAGTAAATATTTCATCATTTCCAATTATAACCGCCTTAATTTCATCCGAAATTTTTACAGGTGATTTTCCATACATTCCTTTTACATAATCTTTAATTTCCTTTGGAATCATCTTGTATCTCTGCCCTGTCAAGACATTAAATACTGACTGTGTTCCAACCATCTGGCTCATCGGCGTTACTAAAGGCGGATAACCTAGGTCTTTTCGGACTTTTGGAATTTCACGAAGCACATCTTCATATTTATCTTCCGCTCCTTGTGCCTTCAGCTGTGACAAAAGGTTGGAGAGCATTCCGCCAGGAAGCTGATATTCCACAATGCTTGGCTCTACAGCAAGAGCCTTTGGATTCATTGTTCCGTTATCAATATATTTTTTTCTTATAGGTTTAAAATACTCTGCGACTTCCTTTAAAAATTCAAGATTTAACCCTGTATCATATTTTGAGCCTTGCAAGGTTCTAACAAGCGATTCTGTAGGTGGCTGTGAAGTTCCGCTTCCAAAAGGTGAAATTGCTGTATCCACAATATCCACTCCAGCTTCAATAGCTTTTAATGTACTCATTCCGGCTAGTCCTGCTGTTGCGTGAGTATGCAGTTCAAGTGGTATATTCAAAATCTCTTTCAATTCACTTACAAGTTCATAAGCCACATTTGGAAGTAGAATTCCCGACATATCCTTTATTGCAATAGAATCTGCCCCCATGCTCTGCATTTCTAAAGCCAGTTTTTTATAGTATTCTATTGTATGAACAGGACTAATTGTATAACAGATAGCAAGCTGGCTATGTCCTCCATATTTTTTTGTACTTTCTGATGCCTGCCTTATATTTCTTGTGTCATTTAAAGCATCAAATGTACGAATTATATCAATTCCATTTTTTATTGAAAGTTCTACAAATTTATCTACAATATCATCTGCATAATGCCGATAACCAAGCAAATTCTGTCCTCTTAGCAGCATCTGAAGCTTTGTATTTTTAGCTCTTTTTCTGATTTCTCTTAATCTTTCCCACGGATCTTCATGCAAAAATCTGATTGCTGCATCATAAGTTGCTCCACCCCAGACTTCCATTGCATAATACCCGACTTTATCCATAGTTTCTATTATTGGAAGCATTTCGGCAGTAGTCATTCTTGTCGCCATAAGTGACTGATGTCCGTCCCTTAACGATGTTTCCGTTATTTTTACCTTTCCCATAAAAACCTCCATATTTTAGTAAACATTTAAAAATTGTTATAAAATAGACAGTTAAGCATCTCCCAAAACTTTTAAAATTGACTGAAAATTAAGTAGTTAATATTAACTGCTGGAATATTACTGAACTGTCTATCAACGTATTTATTCAAAATACATTGGACCCGCATTTACAATATGTTCTGGCATATTCGGATATTTTGCTGCAAAATTTTCTCTAAACATTTTTGCCAGTTTTCTTGCAGCTGCTCCATATGCTTCTTTATTTGCCCATGTATCTACTGGATTTAAAAGTTCACTTGGAACATTTGGACAATATTGTGGAATTTCTAGATTGAAAATATCATCGTGTCTGTATTCAACTTCATCCAGTTCTCCATTTAACGCTGCAGTTACCATTGCCCTTGTATATTTTAAGTTCATACGGTTTCCAACACCATAAGGTCCGCCAGACCATCCTGTGTTTATTAAAAATACTTTTGTATTGTGAAGTTCTATTTTTTTACCTAGCATTTCTGCATAAACTAACGGATCTAATGGCATAAACGGTTCTCCAAAGCAAGTTGAGAATGTAGGTTGAGGTTCTGTAATTCCACGTTCTGTCCCAGCAAGCTTAGAAGTAAATCCTGTCACAAAATGGTAAATTGCCGCATCTTTTGAAAGTCTTGAAACAGGCGGTAAAACTCCAAACGCATCTGCTGTCAAAAATATTACAACGCTTGGAATTCCTCCAATCCCTGGAATTTGTGCATTTTTTATATGATTAATCGGGTAACCAACTCTCGTATTTTCTGTCAAGCTCTTGTCATAAAAGTCAAATTCACGTGTTTTAGGATTCATTACAACATTTTCCACAAGGCTTCCAAATTTTATTGCATTGTAAATATCAGGCTCATGTTCTGAATCAAGATTTATACATTTTGCATAGCATCCACCTTCAAAGTTGAAAATGCTGTGGTCAGACCATCCGTGTTCATCATCTCCAATTAACTTACGGTTAGGGTCTGTTGAAAGTGTAGTCTTCCCAGTTCCAGAAAGTCCAAAGAATACCGCAGTATGTCCAGTTCTTGGATCCATATTAGCAGAACAGTGCATAGGAAGTACATCAATTTCCGGCATTACAAAGTTCATTATGGAAAATACGCTTTTCTTAATTTCTCCAGAATACTCTGTTCCACAAATAATACCAATTCTTGCTTCATAATCAATAATTATTGCAGCAGATGAATTTATTCCATCGATTTTAGCATTGCATTTAAAGCCTGGAGCTGCGATTATTGTAAAATCAGCGTGTCCATAATCGTTTAATTCTTCTTCTGTTGGGCGTATTAGCAATTGATGGATAAATAAGTTCTGGCTTGCCCGTTCATTTATTATTCTAAATTTTCGTCTGCAAGTTGGATCTGCTCCTGCCATTCCATCAAATATGAAAATTTCACGATTTTGCAAATATGCAATCAGCTTGTTATAAATAGAATCAAATTTTTCTTTTTCAATAGGCTTATTTACATTCCCCCATGCAATCTTATCATGAATACCAGCTGTATCAACAATATATTTGTCTTTAGGTGAACGCCCTGTATATTTCCCTGTTGTTACAACTAAAGCTCCTGTTTCAGACAATGTACCTTCCTTACGGCTTAATGCATGCTCAATAAGTTCAGAAGGCGTTAAATTCCTGTAGATTTTCGCCACATTTACAATTCCTAATTTCTCAAGATCCTTTGTCAATTTTTTCATATCGCTTCCTCCATATTCCAGAAAATTTTAATATTTTTTTATTTTATTGATTAAATTTATTTGGCATCTTATATTTTCAGGTTTAATGATTAATATTTTATTACTTTAGTTTAATATAAAGACATTTAAGTATAATCTTAAAATAAATGACTAGAAGGCATATTACGTTATTAAAAAACACTTGATTCTTTATAGACTCAAAAACAAAAAATCCCTACAATTAAGTAGGGAAAGACAAAATAATATTAATTTTAAATATCTTGATTTTGAATTTTGGAGGGTAACATTAAATTTATAATAATTTTACTTAGAATAGTTAACATAAAAAATCTAATCTTAACTTTAAAAAATCGCAACTTTATAATTGATTTTTTTATTTTTCTATATAATAATCGTCTATAATATTCAACATTATTTTCTCCCTACATTAATATTATCCCACATTTTTGGCGAAAGTCAATGACCTTCATAAAAAAATAATTAAAAGAATATTCTACGAAAGATTAAATTTGTTATAAAGAAATAATACTATTGTGAAGTAAAAATTGCATCATTCTTCAAATCAGCTTAATAGTCAAAATTTACAGCTATACTCCAAAATAATTCATTAACACCTTTGGTTTAATAATTTTCAGCTTGATTTTTACAAAATAAATTTGAACAATAAGCATATATTATGGTATAATACTAGTAAACTGTAAAATAAAAAATGGAGAGAAAATGATAAAATTAATTTTACTTGATGTAGACGGAACACTTACTGATGGTGGTATCTACCTTGGAAATAGCGGAGAAGAATTAAAGAAATTCAATGTAAAAGATGGTTACGCTATTTTAAATGCACAAAAATTAGGCATTGAATTTGGAATTATTACAGGTGCAGAATCAGAACTATTAAAAAAGCGTGCCGAAAAATTAAACATAAAATACTTATATCAAGGTATTTCAGAAAAAACTGTTATTTTAGATGAAATAATGCAAATATCAGGTCTTCAAAAAGAAGAAATCGCCTATATGGGTGATGATCTCAATGATATAAAAATTATGAAAAAATCTGGTTTTTCAGGGACACCGTTAGATGGAGTAAATGAAGCAAAAATAATCGCTGACTTTGTTTCAACAAAAAATGGTGGAGAAGGAGCTGTAAGGGAGTTCATAGAAACTATTTTAAAAAGAGAAAATTTATTTCAAAAATTTTTGGCAAATGTCAAATAATATAAAAGAAAAATTTAATCAAAAAATTATTTTTTAGGAGGAAATAATGGCAATAAAATATCTAGATGCCAAGAGACTAAAACTAGTATTCATTGGCGGAGGAAAATGGGTTACAAAACATGAGGAGCTATTAAACGAACTAAATGTTTATCCTGTGCCTGACGGAGATACAGGAAGCAATATGTCAATGACATTGAATTCAATGATAAATGATCTGGAAGAAAAAACAGATGATAAAATAAAAATGCCTGAATTAATAGAAGTAGTTGAAGAGGCTGTATTAATGGGAGCTAGAGGAAATTCTGGAACAATTTTATCACAAGTAATTACAGGATTTTTAAAAGGTATTGGAGATAAAGTTAAATTACTTCCAAAAGATGTCGCTGAAGCTCTTTTGAGTGCTAAGGAAACTGCTTATAGTGCTGTAAGCGAACCGATAGAAGGAACAATTTTGACAGTTATTAGAAAAATTTCTGAAAAAGCTATGGAATGTGCAGATAAATTTGAAGATTTAGTAGAATTTCTAAGAGAAATTGTTGTGGCTGGAGAAAAAGCAGTAGAAGAAACGCCTGAACTACTGCCAAAATTAAAAGAGGCTGGAGTAGTTGATGCTGGAGGAAAGGGACTGTTCTTCTTTTTTGAAGGATTCTATAAAGTTGCAACAGAACTGAATCTGCTAGTTGAATTACAAAAGGCTCAAGTTAAAGAAAATGAATTTGATAAAACAATAGCAAATATTAATCACGATCCTGAAAGCATACATTTTCAATATTGTACAGAATACATTATCCTAAATGGAGACTTTGACACGGAAGAATATAAAAAGCGTGTGCTTGAATTAGGGGATTCTGCAGTATTTGCACAAACTTCCAAAAAATTCAAGACTCACATTCATACCAACCATCCTGGAAAAGCAATGGAAATAGCGCTTGAATATGGGCCTCTTGAAAAAATGAAGATAGAAAATATGAAACTGCAGCACGATAATCTTCAAATTTTTAGCGAACGAGATGAAGCTAAAATCTTTGTAAATCCAAAAATTGATAAAACAAAATCTGCGTTTGTAATTTTGGCTGATTCTGAAAACTTAAAGGATGAATTTTTAAAAATCGGTGCAGATGTTGTAATTCTTGGAGGGCAAAGTAAAAATCCAAGTGTTCAGGAAATACTAAATGCAATTGACAAAACTGAAAAAGAAAACGTTTATGTCTTGCCAAATAATAAAAATGTCATTACAACAGCTAAAATGGCAGCCGAAAAATCTCAAAAAACGGTAATGGTTCTAGATACCAAGACAATGCTTGATGGATATTATTTCTTAAAAAACAAGGAAAATGACATCGATGAAGTAAAAGAATCTGCCGCAAGAAACTATTCTGTGGAAATCACAAAAGCTGTAAGAGATACAAAAGTAGAAAACTTGACAATAACAAAAGATGATTTTATAGCACTTGTAAATGGAAAAATAAAATATGCAAAAAAATCATTAAAAGATATTACAGACACAATATTAGCTGATTTAGTAACTAAAAATACAATAACAGCTGTTGTAGTAAGTGGAAATGAAAAAGATGAAGAATCACAAAAAAATATTGAAGAAAAATTATCTAGAATAAAGACTGCTATTATTAATGGAAATCAAGAAAATTACTATTATTACCTATACATTGAAAATAAAGACCCTAATATGCCTGAAATAGCTATTTTGACAGATTCTGTATCAGACTTGACATATGAAGATATTGAAGGGCTGCCAATAAAAATTGTACCTTTGAAAATTGATATAAATGGTGAACTTTATAGAGACGGAATAGAAATTACAAAATCTGAATTTTGGCACGAAATGCTTAACAATGATGCAACAATAAAAACATCACAGCCATCGCCACAGGACTTTTTAAACGCCTACAACAAACTATTTGAAAAAGGATACAAAAAAATCATCTCAATTCATCCGTCTTCAAAACTAAGCGGGACAATACAAGCCGCTAAAGTTGGAAGAAGCTTGACAAATAGAGAAAATGACATCGAACTGATTGACAGTTTAGGAGCTTCATTACTACAGGGATTCCTTGTATTAGGTGCTGCAGGAAAATCTATAAGAGGTGAAAGCTTTACTGAAATCATCAATTGGGTAAATAACTTTAGAAACAAAGGAAAACTTCTTATGATTATTCCAGACTTGAAATATCTTGAAAAAGGTGGAAGAATCGGAAAGGCAAGTTCAACAATCGCAGGTGCATTAAATATGAAGCCTATTCTTACAATAAATCAAGGAGAAGTTACTGTTGAGAAAAAAGTCCTAGGTGAACGCAATGCACAAAAATACATTGAAAAATACATTGAGCGTGAAAGTAAAAAACAAAGTGTCGTTCTTATGAGTGGATGGGGAGGAACTCCAACAGAACTTGAAAATGTAGTAAGAATTTATTCAGAAGTGGAAAATAATCCAAAAGTAAGTTCATTAATATTAAATAGAGAAATTGGAGCAGTAATTGGAGCCCATGCAGGCCCAGTTTACGGAATATTTATATTCCCAAGATTAAGTTAGTGGTTATAAAATTAAATTTTAAAATCAGATAAGCAGAAAGAGGTAAATCTTTGAAATTTAAATTTTTTGATGAAATAAATTCAACAAATACTTATTTAAGGCGACAATTAAGAATAGAAGAATTTGAAGTCATCGTAGCAAAGAAGCAAACAGATGGTAAAGGAAAAAGAGAAAGCGTGTGGATTTCAAATGAAGGAGCCGCACTCTTCTCCTTTGCTGTTGCAGATAATAATTCTGAATTAGATGAAAAAATAACAATTTTTGCTGGCTACATTGTTTACAAAGTTCTTAAAAACTATATAAAAAATAGCGAAAAACTGACTTTTAAATGGCCAAATGATATTTATTATGAAAATAAAAAAATATGTGGAATTCTATGCGAAAAAGTAAGAGGATATATAATAGTAGGAATTGGAATAAATGTTAATAACACCGATTTTGGAATATTCCGTGAAAAAGCCGTTTCACTTGTAGAAATTACTGGAAAAACTCATTCAGTACAAAATATAATAGAAGATGTAGTATCAGCCTTTGAAAATGAATTTCATAATCTCAACAAAAAATGGGAAAATATATTAATGGTTGTAAATGAAAATAGTTACCTAAAAAATAAGAAAATATTAATCAAGAAAAATGGGAAATTTTTAGATAAAGAATATAAATTCCTTCGTGTAGACAGAAGAGGAAAGATCTCTATAATTTCCAAAGGAGATAGTGATGAATTAAAATTTGCCTCGCTGGAATTTAAAGTTATATAAAAAATAAAGGAATATCTTTCTAATCAACATATAGAAAAATATTCCTTTTTATATTACTTTTTAATTATTTCCATTTCCTCTAAATATCTGTCAATTCCATTTTTCCAGTCTGGAATCCTTTCTCCAAGAAGTCTTTCCACTTTCTCGGAAGATAATTTTGAAAAATGTGGCCTTTTGGCAGGAAGATTGAAATCTTCTGTTTTCGCAGTTTCAAGAGTTCCTTTCCAACCTATTTTTTCAAGCACATATTTTGCCTGTTCATATTTACTGGCAATTCCATTATTTGTAATATGATACAATCCAAACTGTTCAGTTTGTATCAATTTCCATGAAAATTCTGCCAAATCTTTTGAATAAGTAGGTGCGGAAATCTGATCATCAACAATACTTAATTTATCACGAGTCTTGCTCCAGTTGATGACCTGTGTATTAAAATTATTGTTAGCTTTTCCAAATACCCATGATGTTCGTATTACAAAAGATTTTTCATAAGTATCTAAAGTTAATTTTTCACCATTTGCTTTTGAAAGTCCATAATTAGATATAGGAGTAGGAATATCATTTTCTGTATAATTTCCCCCTTTTTTTCCATCAAAGACAAAATCAGTTGAATAAGTTACAAAAATTGCACCTATTTTTTTAGAAAATTTTGCTAATTTTTTTGGTGCTTGTTCATTTAGTAAAAAAACTTTGTCATCAGTTTCTGCTTTATCTACATCATTATATGCAGCACAATTTATTATGTGTGTAAAATCATTGTTTTTTTCAAAAAACTTTTCTAAATTTTCTTCACTTGTTATATCTAGTTCCTGATAATCAGTTGCTACATATTTTATATTCAGATTATCAAATAGTTTTTTCAAATCATGTCCTAATTGACCATTAGAGCCAGTTAATAATATTTTCATATAAAACCCCTTCTCATATATTTAGATAAATGGAGTAGCTATTAATTAGAATTGGTGATAATAAAAATAAAATTACTACTCCATATATATATATTTATTTATATTATATAAAAAATAATAAATAAAATCTAGTTTTTTATTTTATCCTTTTACTAAAAAGGATATTTGTTTCTTTAATGGTATATCAATTTTAAACTTTTTTAACACAAAAAATCTATTGAATCTATTCTTTTTTATATCTGTTATTTTAAAATATTCTTCAATTAATTTTTTCTTATCTTCTGTCAACAAACTGCCATATTTATTATAAATAACTTTTATCAGCTGTCTGTCCCTCTCATCAAAGTATCTTTTTGACAAAAGCTCTCTTACAGTATTTTTAGCTCCAATCTGATTATCTCCATGTTGTCTATAATATATTAATGCCTTATTAACGAATATTCTCTCAAAAAATAATTCTGAGATAAGATGAATATATCTATCATGCAAATAAACTTCTTTAGGAAAAGGTAAAATAAAATTCTTTATTTCTTTTGAAATTAGAATAGTAGCACCTTGTACAAAATAGTTAAAAAATACATTTTCCAGTCCTCTATTTATCGCTTTTTTAGAAATAAAAGTATCTTTTAAAATATTGGATTTATTTTTATCAAACAAGATAGCATCAGAATGAATCATAAATCCCTTATTTTTAATTTTTTCTATCATTTTTAAATACATATCTAGTTTATTTTTAACCCAAATATCATCTTGATCAGAAAACATTATAAATTCAGATTCCGAACTTTTTAATAGCTCTTCAAAATTCCGCACTATTCCAAGATTTCCTTTATTATCCTTTAAAATTTTTATTCTTTTATCCTTTTTATGATAATTTTGTATAATTTCCAATGTTTTATCTGTCGAATTATCATCACGTATCAGTAGATTCCAATTACGATATGTCTGATTAATAATGGAATCAAGCTGTTCAACTAAATATTTCTCGCCATTATAGGTTGCCATAAGAATATCAATTTTTTTATTTTCTATCATCCAGTTCACCCATCTTATTCTTCATAAAATCAGTAATTCCCTTAAACATATATTTCAATTTTCTCAACTTATCTTTTTCATAAAAAATAACTTTAAAAAAATCATTCAAAATATAGTAAATATATCTTAATCTATATTTTTTATATTTTTTTAACATGTAAAATTTGTTTCTCATAATATAATATTTTCTTATATGATTATGGTTTAAAACAGAAATTTTTCTTGTAAAAAAGTTTCTTTTCTCGAGATTTCCCAATTCGTGAAACATTCGTATTTTATTTAATTGAATGACCTTATATCCACTTTCTATTATTCTAAAGCATATTTCACTATCAACCTCATCAATAAAAAGGTTTTCATCAAATTTTCCAATTTCTTCCCATATTTTTAAATTTAATAAATTTCCTGAAGTCATCACATGATCAATCTCAACAGATTCGTTATCATCGCTAGATTTATCTATATCATTTTTTAAAATATGCCTAGGAGAAATAATACCAACATTATTTTTTGTCATCTTCTCAAAAGTTCTAAAATAAGATTTTATACTATTAGAATCAAATGAACTGTCCTGATCCATAGTCAATATCCATTCAAAATTATCATTAACTGCCTTTTCACAAGCCAAATTCAAAGCTTTTGCAATTCCTAAATTTTTATCGTTATAAATATACTCCGTTTTTAAATTATTTAAACTATCAGCTAACTTTTTATTATTTTCTTTAGAATTATCAATTATGTATAATTTTTCCACATAATCAATGTATGTCCTTATATTTTTTATATTTTCATCGTCTGGATTATACCAGATTACAGTTGCAGGTATTTTCATAATTTTTGTTCTTTTATTTGTTAAATTTGTAGTAATTCTTTCCATTTTTCTACATTATATTCCTTTGTACAAATTGCATCAAATTCTAGTTTTTCATCTTTTATCTGCTTAGCATATAATTCTAGCTTTTCCTTCTGATTTTGCAACTCTGGTGATACTAGACACAATTTATACCCCATATTTTTTATTTTTCTATAAATTTCATTATTTATTGGTAATTTTGTAAAACAATCTACCCATACCCAATTAACTCTTCCTTGCATTTTCTCTAATGTATCTAATCCTTCGTATTCAGAATATCTTAAAGCAATATTTTTTTCACCCTTATCTGACAACAATTTTATCATTGGAAAAGAAGAATCAAGAAAAAAATAATTATTTATGCTATATTTTTTTAGCAGTTCTAAAATTTTAAGTTCTATTCTCTCACTTTTTATATTTAATATCATAGTTCCATGGCTATATTTTTTTAGATACTCTTCAAAATCTTCACCTAAAATAAAAGGATCATGATTTATATAGATTTTTCCATCAACATTATCCCTTAAATCTATTTCAACTCCATATTCTTTAGGTAATGTTTCTAATTCTTCTAATTTATTTATTCTATGTGCTATAAATTCCATTACTTCACACCTCTTTTTTTCAATTCTAAACTAAATGCCATAGTTCTTTTTATAAATTTCCATTTAGATGCTAATCCAGTATTCCAAGTAGATTGTCCGTGTATTCTTTCAGGAAATAAGACATCAAATCTTATAATTTTTAACTTATTTTTTTTAGCCATATATAATGCATACAAGTCAAGAGAAAAATCTTTAGGAGGATTCTCCCATTTGGAAAAGAATTCTTTTGAAAAAATATTAGGCTGTGCATTTACATCATATAAAACCTTACCCATAAAAATTGTCTCAAATACAGACATTCCAAATGTAAAAAATTGATCGAAAAAGGGTCTTCCTTTTCTATTTCCTTTAACATAAACTTTTTTATTCCAATTTTCTTTTTCTAAAATTTTATAAGCTTTTATCACATCCTTAGGATCCGTCTGCATATCTGCATGTGTCCATCCTAAAAAATCTCCTTTTGCTTCTTTTAATCCCTGTAATATTCCATATCCATATCCTTGATTTACAGGTACTAAAACTGTTCTTGCAAATGAGAATTTGGGTAAGAGATCTTCAAATATTTTTGCTGAATTATCTGTTGAACCATTATTTACAAGAATTACTTCTATTTCTTCATTTTTAATAACATTATTAAATTTTTCAAGAATTAAAGGTATATTTTTTTCTTCGTTATAACATGGAACTATTATTGAAAATTTCATTCTATATTTCCTCCTTTTTTATCTAAAAATTAAAAATTTCTGTCCTAAAAAATTTAATATGGTACTAACTCCTGTTGCACATAAAAATGCAAAAAATTCACTTCCGAACAATAATAAAGTGTACTTATTCACTTGTGAATTAATAAAGGCTGTTATTATATATAAAATTGTATATTTTAATATTTCCTTTATCTGAAACTTTGGACTTTTAAATGTCCAGTATTTATTAATTATAAATCCCACTATTGAGCCACAAATAAATGAAATAGTTTTTGCAATTGTTCTTTCTATACCCATTATCATTAATATTTTATATACTAAAAAATCTATGATAACAGCAGTTCCTCCACCTACAAGAAACTTGAAAATTTCTTTTTTATCAAATTTATTTAAATCTATCATTTTTTAATATCTCCAATAATTCATTAAAATCTTGTATTGACCGACATTTATCACTACCTGTTTTAGAATACCATAAAGCTTTCATGCCATATTCAATAGATCCTAATACATCTTTTTTCAAACTATCTCCTACAAATAAAGACTCTTCAGGAGTTACATCTAATTTTTCTAATATCTTATTATACATTTTAAAATCTGGTTTTTCAACCCCCACTTCCTCACTTGTAACTATCGCATCAATATACTTATCTATACCTAATTTTCTTATTTTTCTGTGCTGTATGTGAACCGTCAAATCAGTACATATCCCTATTTTTATCTTTTTTTGCTTACTAAACTCTAAAACTTCTAATACATTATCATTCAACTTCATATTTTTTAAAATATGCTGCCAATATACTTCATACATTTCAAGAGCTATAGAAAAAGGATTTTCATTTAAATTTTCAAGAGTTTTCTGACAATACAAAAGTCTATTATGCGAAGAGGCTACATTGCCTAATGTACTCTTTACATCTTTTTTTGCCTTATCAAACGCTTTATAAAAATGTTCTTTTGATATCTTTAGATTTTGACAAGTGTATTTACATATTTCATTTATCCCTTGTTCATTTAACTCATTGTAATTATAAAGAGTATCATCTAAATCAAATATAACTGCCTTTACCATTAATTAATCCCTTCCTCTCTCATTTTATAGCTTATTGAAATTAATATTATCATTTCTATTATTCCATTAAGGTTATTTACATAACTCAAATCTTTATTTAAAATTTCATCTAAATTTGGGATTATTCTTTCAGCAATGTTGCTAAAATTAATTATTTTATCATTTAAATTTTCACTACTAAAAATGACAACTTGCTTCGTTAAATCATCTTTATAATCATGGTTAACAACTATATCTAATTGTCTAAGTTCAAAAATAAAATTATCTAAATTTATATCTGCATTTAATGTAATTTCTAAATCTAATTTGACATTATGATTTTTTACAGTATAATCTGTTAATGTTTTATCGAAATATTTTATTAATATATCTGCATATTTTTTTTGAGGATAAATATATTTTATTGCATCAGGCATTCTTTGTTCAATAGATTCTAAAACTTTTTCCTTACTGTATCCTCTATGATAAGTATCTCTTTGGATTTTCCAATATCTTCTTAATTTTTCATCAACATCCATATATATTTTTAAATCAAGATTTTTTCGCATTTTAGGAAGGTATAAAGCATGAAGACCGCATAATACAATATAAGGTTTGGACTTTACTTTAGAACTTTCAGTAAATTTTCCTGTATCATGATCATATTCTACCCTAAATACATTTTGGCTTCTTCTTAAATTATTTAAATCATCTGCTTGTTTATGAATATAGTTGGCTTTTGGATTTAATGCTGTTATCTGCTTCCACATTTCATTTCCTCTTTCCCATTTATGATCACCATCACCTTCAAGAAAAAGAATATTTTTTTCTCCAAATATATTTTTTATCATTTCAATTAATGTACTTTTACCTGCCCCGCTATCCCCTGATATACCAATAGAAAATGATTTATTTTTTCTTCTATAAAACAAACTTTCTGCAATTCCCAATTGATACATCATATAGCTTACATATGTCAATACAGCAGTTAACATTGTAAATATAATATTTATAATTAGAGTATTATTTATTTTTAAAAAATTTAAATTATAATTCAAAAAATATAAATCTGTGTGCATTGTTCTATGTGCAAATATAAAATATATTCCATATAATATATTTAAAAATAAATAAATATAGATATTTACATATTTATCCATACTGATATTTACAAAAAATATTGTAATAAAAGGCACAATCCATATATACCATCCTGGCATAGGAAGAACCAATATCAAAAATATAGAAAATAATACTCCACAAAAACTATACAATAAATTTTTATTTATCTTTTTTAAACTGAAAGCTTTTAAATAAACGCACATAATTGCTAATATCGATAAGTATATTCTATTATTTTGGTATTGCAAAAATATACTAGTTACACCTTTTTGTTCTTTATTCATTATAACCATTTTCATAAAATTATTCTCTGTATCAAAAAATGGTAAAATTATTAATACCGTTAATAGAAAAGATACACCTATAGATTTTGTTGCCTCAATAAAACCGTCTTTTTTGTATATATAGAGATATAGTAGTGGAATAATTGCTAATATATGAAGTTTTGAAGACAATGCTAAAGCCAGCATTATAGAAAAAATAGTATTATTTCGTCTATTTATTAAAAAATATAAAGAACCTAATAAAAATACTGTCGGAATTATATCCAACTGGCTATGCATATACGAAGCATAAAATATAATCGGTGAAGCAAAATATAACACTCCTATATATTTTTTTCTATTTGGAAACATTTTTATAAAAAAATATAATCCTAATAAATCAAATATGAGAATGGGTATTTTAAATAAAATATTTTTTATAAAAATATTTTTTATTCCTATAGACATAATTCCTCCTGCCAGTTCTATAAAAAACATAACTGGAGGATAAGGAAATAAAGTTGTTTCATTTTTAAAAATAGAGTATGGATTTACGAATCTTCCATTCGTAGATTCATTAATAAAACCATATATAAATTTCATAAATAAATTATTTTGATAATCTGATGAAAAAAGTCCCATTGCTATTATTTTTAAAATCAATACAACAATAATAAATATCTCAAATTTCTTAATTTTTTTCACAATTATCTCCTTATTCAAAGATTTTTTCTATATTTTTCAGAATCCCAATTTAAAAGAAAATTCTGTTCTTCTTCAGTTAAAAAATCCATTTCATCATTTCTATTTAATTCAAGCACTTGTAAATTAAAACTCAAGACACTTTCAATTTCTTTGGCTTTCTTTATATTTGATGCAATTATATAAAATTCATTTTCAAAAAATATTACATTAGCATTACCATATTCTAGAATATGTTTTTTAGTAGCTTCTAACACATCATCGTTTTTATTTAACACTAATATTTTTTTATTGCAATAAATCAAACTATCAGGAGAAAAACAATAATTTATTTTATTAATATTATTATTTTCTTTAAAATTTTTAATTTTACTATTTTCACATAAATATACAATATTATTTTCTATAATTTCTTCTAGTTTTTGGTATAAATATGTTGAATTTCTATATGCTTGCATATTAATCTTTAATTTGCCTTCCAGTATCTTTAAAACACTTTCATGTAATTCAATAACCTTATCAGCATTTTTCCCACTTACTATTAATCCATGATTTTTCAAAAAAACTATATTGGCTTTTTGAGGATTATCTAATTTTGAAAATTTATCAAAAAATTCTTTAGCTAAAAATATTCCAGGTGTTTGATATCCTATGATTAGACTATTGGGAAACATATATTTCAACTCTTCCATCCCATTTGTCCTCGAAGTAAACACATTAATTAATACTGGATGAGTATGCAAAGTATATTTCTCTGTTATTGAATGTAAAAAAGTTTCAATTGAGGGCCTTTTTCCTTCAATTAGAGTATCTTCTAACAAGTTTTTTTCATCACTACGTTCTATTTCTAGATTTGTTTTAAAATAATCTACAATTTTTTTATAATTTACTTTAGAATAACCTACATTTTCTTCCATTTCCGAAAGTTGATATCCAGAAGATTTTATAAACATTGTTTCATCATCAATTTTTACAGAGGTATTTCCTCCACCTGCTTGTATAATATCCTCTCGCATTCCTGCATATTTAGATAATTTTATTAAATCTTTTAGTTCATTCATGATAGCTCTTTCCTTCCATTGTAATGAGAATACTGTATTAATATTCATCAAAAGTTCCTATAAAAATTCTATCTTTCACAAATGTTATATTGTTATTAAAAGTATAAAATTTAATTCTTTTAATTTTTTCATAGTTGTTTATTTTAAATCCAACAAATTGCTTTTCTGGATTATTTAATTGTTCTGAATTCCAAACAATTTCATTATTTTTATTAAATCCTATAGCTTTTATTTTATTTAGATTATTCGCTCTTAATCTTTCGGCATATATATAACTTACGCTTATTTCTTTTTCAAAAGAGATTTCAGATGTTTGATTTATATTTTCATCCGTTTTTCCTAACCAAAACACCCCTGATTTGTATTTTATAAGTTTTTTTTGCTCGGGAGACACTAGTACAGGCATTAACTTTTCCAATTTATTATGCGTAACACTATATATATTAATATTCCCTTTAGATAATGCAAGAGTGTGATTAAAAGGTATTATATAATCAGACTCTTTAAAAAAAACATTATAATTATTCCAATCTGATATAACTTCTTCTTTCTTTAATGATACAGGATAATCTGAGTTTATTACATTATTATCAAATGCAGAAAATCTAATTATTAAAACGAATATCATAATTAAATAAAAAAAGTTTTTAAATTTTTCATAAAACATAAAATTAGAATTATTCTTAAGAAATAATATATTAATGTTATATAATGTCAATACTAGTAACGTGATATAAGAAATATTAATAAATAAAGAATGTCTCATATTTATAATATTAGAAGTTTTCATCCATTCAAACCCAGAATTCCATCCAAACATTTTTCCTGTTGTTAATATATTTAAAAATGTTGTTCCTATTATTATTAAAATTAATATTAATGATATTACAATTTCTTTATTTTTTAATGATACAAAAAAATATATATTCAACCCTATAAATAAAAACCAAATTATTAGAAAAGTTATATTTAAAAAAGCTATGTTATACGAATTATTTACTTCAGGGAAAAATAAAAAAATAAACTGTTGAGTAATTCTATACAGTAAATTATTAATATCAGGAATATTAATCTTTGATTCTAATAATCCATTACCTGAATTATTAAATTTTATATACAATATTTGTATAAAATTTGAAAAACTAATTATTATTAGATAAAGTTTTTCTCTATTTGTAATTTTTTTCCAAAAAAATAATAAAATAAAAATTGTTATTGGAAATAAAATTATAAAATATAGTTTTGAAATATTTATAAAAAAAGAAAAGATTAGTATAAAAATATATATCTTTTTGGATAATTTATTAAAATCTAATAACGATATAAATATCAAAGCTACAATTCCATAATAAGTAAAATTAAAAAAATAATAGCCTTCAATTGAAGAGGTTAACGTTACCCCACCACCTAAAATTATTGCAATACATAATCTAAAAAGAAAGGTTCCATATTTTTGAAATTTCTCTAACACAAACAAAGAAGAAAATAATGTAATAAATATAACTCCTGTATTTTGCATTATAAAGATTATCCATTTTAAATTAAAATGAAACAATTTTATTATAACTAGTCCTATTAATCTTTGAAATAATGGCCAATAGCCTGAATCTGAAATAAATAAATTATTCAAAAAATTTTCATTTCTTCCAAAAAATAAAAAATTTGATAATGTTTCAACATATGGTTCAGAATTAAATGAAACAATAGGAACTTTTACATTAATTATAAAAAATATCATAACTGATGTTAAGAAATACAATCTCTTATTATATTTTTTATTATTTCTTGACATTTTATATATTAATGTATAACACATACCAGTCAAAAATAAATAAAATATTTGTATAATAACTGTTTTTGTTATTAAATAATAACTCATTTCAAAAACAAGTCCTTTATTATTTGGTTCTTTATCAATTTTACCAAGAGAAACATCAGAAGATTTATACAGCACTATTGAGTTGTTTTCTTTCCCATCTATTCCTTCAATGATTAAAGTGGCTTTTCCTTTTTTTATTTTTGAAAAATTCATTTTTATATAATTTATTTTATCATTTTCTATTTCAGAGACATCTAAAGTCTTCTCTGTTTTTATTTCATGATTTTGTTCAAAAGAAATTTTTACTTTCCCAGAATTTTTTCTCATATACGTTCCAAACATCAAACCAAATTTATTTATTTTTCCAGGTACATATATTTCTTGTGAAATTTTATTACCTTTTATTATTTCATTTGTAACTTCAAGATTATAAGAATTTGTAACCATTGTTTTATTTAAATTATCATAAATATAAGTAAAACAGGGAATAAGAATTCCAATAATAAAAAATAAAATCCATATAATTCTTTTCATTATATTTTTAGTCTCCCAAGTAATTTTTATCCTCTTTTACAAACTCTTTCCAATATTTTATTGTATTCTGGTATTCTTCATAATCTTTCGGAGTTCCCCAACCAATATATCTATCTATTTCAAAAACTTTTGCACTATACCCTAAATCTAATAAGTGTGAAATTACGCTATCAACATAAAATTCATTGTTTATTCTGTCATTTTCCTGTATCATTTTTTCAGCACTTTTCACAAATATACTTCCTTCTTTAAACCAAAAAGTTGCCACTATTGCGTGATCATTCATTGGAGTATCTGATATAGCTTTTTTTATTGACAATCCTGTTATTTCATCTTTATCATTTACTTTAACCCACCCATAAGCATTTGGATTTTTTAAAACCGCTTCGTTATTTCTATATGTAAAAACCAATGCATCGCATTCTTTTTTCATTTTTTCAAATTTATTCTGATTAATAATCATTCCGTTGTCACAACCAGCGATTAGCAACTCTTCATTATTATTTATTTTTTCTTTTGCCAACAGGCAGGTACATGCCTGTCCTTCTGTTAATTTATCTACTGTTATAAAATTTGCTTTAGGGAAAAATTCTTTTATTTTTTCTTCAATGCCATCTTTTTTATGAAAATCCCTATCTACATATATGAGATTATTTCCATTAGTTTCTAATCCAGGCAAATCCAATGTAGCACAAACTACCATAGGATATTCTTTCCCAGTTCTTCTGTCTATTGTGGGGATAACAGGTTTACTTAATTTATATCCTGCATCTGAAAATCTTTTTCCTTCTCCTGCCATCGGGATTAATATTTTCATTTATTTCACCATTCCTTTCACAGTTTCAGTCCAAAAAAGATATTCTTTTAAATCTTCAGGGGTTCCCCATTGACAAAATTTGTTTACATTTGTAGGAACCCAAACTTTTAAACCATCCTTTACCATAAAGTTATATGGAAGACTTGCGTAAAATTCTCCATTTATAGCCTGATCTTTACTTTCAACCAATTTTTGACAATATTTTTTTAATATTTCTCCTGTTTTAAAATAATAAACCCCAGGAGAGTGTTTAGCTTTCTGCTTATCCTCTTGAAAAGAATATTTTTCTCTAATTTCTATCAAATTATTATTTTCATCCGTCAAACATGATGCATAATAATTCTTTTCAGGTAATAAATTAGGATGAAATCCTGTATAACAAGGAACTGCACCTTCACTCCCTCTACTTGTTACTTCGTGCTTAAATTTTTCAAAATCCCAAGACATATAAAAATCACAATAATTTATTATACATTGTTCATTATTGTCTATTTTCTCTGATGCTCGTAATACATCATATACAGGGCCTTTTTTTACCCAATTATCCACTTCAAAAATCTCTCCTTCAGGTGCTAACTCTAGAAGTCTTTTTCTCATCTCTGGATCTTTATCTAAATGTTCTTTTCTACAAACAAATAAAAAATTTTTTTCATTTGGATACATTCCTTTTATAATCCATTCTATCATTGGTTTTCCTTGAACTTTTATAAATGGTTTTAAATCCTTATATCCAGCAGCTACAAATCTTGAACCGTATCCTGTCATTGGTATTATTATTTTCATATTTTTCTGTAATAAAATCAATTGTTTACTTTTATTACATTTCTCCTTTCAATATTATTTAAAGGTGTTGAGATAACTAATTCAGGTTGAATATATGCTTCTGTATTATCTAAATTAAAAAATTTTATTTTATATATTTTTTCTTTTTTTGTATTCATAAATCCTACAAATTGTCTTTTACTAGAATTCATCTGTATAATTTCTGCTATTACATCATCTTTTTCTCCATATAAAATAACCTTTAACATTCCATTATTATCTGTTCTCAATCTCTTGGCATACAAATATGAAATTTCTCTTGGTTCCTTTAAGTTTATTTCATGTAATTGATTTATACTATTCGAATCTATATTTTCATTTTTTTTAAAAAAACTATTATAACTCGTATCTCCAATATGATAATTTTCGACATTTTTTGAAATAGACCAAGGATAAGGATCTAATGGGATTAAATATGTATCCTTTTCTAAAAATTTATAATATCTTCGCCAATCAGAATAGGATTCTTTATAATTTATAGATTGATTATTATCAAGAACTAAAAATCTTATGAATAGAGAAAATACTATAAGTAGACTAAATAAATTAAAATATTTCAATATTTCTGAATTTTTTTTAATTTCTATTTGCTTTTTTACATTATACAATAACAATACTATAATAAATATCATAGAAACTATTATAAAAAATGAATGTCTATTACTTATAGCACCTATAGTTTCCATCCAATCAATATCTTTATACCATACTCTTGCTAAAACATTAAATATTGAAACTCCTACTATTAGTAATATTAAGCTAAACAATAATATACTTTCTTTATTTCTATTTCTGTATACTAAATAAAGGCTGTATCCAAACAAAAAAAAGAAAATTATTAAAAAAGTTATATTCAAATTTATACTATTAAAAGCTGTTGATAACTCTGGAAAAAACAAAAATATCAATTGCTGTATCATCTGATGAAATGAATTATTAAAAATTTCTAAAATAGTTATTTTTTCTTTATTTCCAACCCAAAGTCCAATATTGTTTTTCATATATAATATCTGAATTATATTTGAAATCCCTATTATTAATAAAAATATATTGTATCTTCTTGATATTTTTTTTCTAAAAATTAGAAAAGAAAAAAATACTAATGGAAACATTACAACAAAATGAGATTTTGAAATGCTTAAAAATACTACCATTATCATTAACATTATATAATTTTTTCTTTTTAATTTATTAAAATCTAAGAAAGATATTAAAATTAAAGCCACTAAACTATAATAAGAAAAATTAATAAAAACATGAGAATCTAAAAATGATCCTATTCTAAGAGTTCCAAGTAAAATAGATATTAAAAATCTAAAATATAAATTACCATATTTTTTATAGATTTTTAAAACAAATAGAGAAGTTATAATGGAAATAATTAATATTCCTGTATTTTGCATTATAATGACAACTATTTTAAATCCCAAAAAACCAAAAATTTTTATTATAATTAACGATACTACTCGTTGAAATAATGGTAAATAACCTGCATCTTGTATAAAAAGATTACTAATAAAACTTTTATTTATTCCATTGATAAAAAAATTAGTGACTATTTCTGCATAAGGTTCTGTATAAAATGAAAGTGTCGGAGCTTTTACATTTATAACAAAAAAAGTTATTGCAACCATAGAAGCATAAATTTTTAGATTATTTTCTTCTTCTTTTTTAGAAAATTTTATCAAACATAAATAACTCGCTATAGCTAAAAATAAATATATCAATTGTACTCCCGCAATTTTATCAAAGCTATAATATTCTGAATCATAGACTATTCCCTTTTTTAAATTTTCGCTATTTTTACTTAAAGTTCCCAACGAAATATCATCTGACATGTATAATGTCACAGAATTTTTTTCAGTCCCATCAATTCCTTCTATTACTAAAATTGCTTTCCCTTTTTTTATTTTTGAAAAATTCATTTTTAAATATCTAAACTCATCATTTTTTATTGTAGAAACATCTATTATTTCCTCGACTTTTTTATTATTTTGTTCTAAAGATATTTTTATTTTCCCATTATTATCTCGTAAATAAGTTGCAAATTTGATTCCATATCTTTTTAGTTTACCAGGAATTTCTATTTCTTGAGTCAACTTAGTTCCTTTTTTTATACCTCCAACTGCTTCTATATTATATAATTGTGTTGAATTTTTTATTATGATATTTATATATATATAACTAAAACAAGGAATTATTATTGCAACAATTAAAATAAAAATTATCAATAATTTTCTTTTCATAAATTCACCTCTAACAAATTTTATTATTGATATAATTCTACTATTTCCTTTTCTATGTTTTTCCAATCCCTTTCTTTAGCAGTTGTCAAACCATTTTTTATTAATTTATCTCTTAATTCTTTATCATTAACTATTCTTTCTATGCATTTCACTGCTTCTTCTATATTTCCCTGTTCATAGAATAAACAATTATTTTCATTTTTCAAATATTCAATATTTCCACCATTTGGAACTACAACAGACACTCCTCCTGTTGCCATCATTTCCAGTGGAGGATAAGAAAAACTTTCTAAAATACTGGATTTTAATAAAATATGTGCTTCGCTATATATTTTGCTTACTTCTTCATGAGGAATCTTATTATAGAACTTATCCACTTTATACCAATTTTTTGGTTTACCTTTATAAGACAAGTATATTATCTCATATTTTTCAGGATTTAGTTTTTCTATTATTTTGAAACTTTCATCCACATTTTTATAATAATCTTCCGAATTTCCTTCTACTAATATTTTTATTTTACCTTCCTCAAAATTTCTTATTTTAAACGGAAATAGAGAAAGATTTATTCCATTTGGTGCGAATTTGACTTCCTTAAAATATTTATTTTTTAACCAATCTTCACACCATTTTGAAATTGTCAGATATTGAGTATTATTAAAAAAATTATATGTCAAATTAGCCATATTCTTAAAATAATCCCCTGTTTCATAAAAATCCGTTTCAAAATTTTGAACCAAGTATTTTTTCTCTTTAATTTTATGATACCCTTTTATAAAATCCATTGTACTCCACAATGTTCCAACTGCTTTTTTAAAGTAAGCATGTAAAAAAGTTTTATTTATACACACTGTATTTATCTCTTTACCCTCATATAATATATTATCATCATCGAAATCCATTGATAAAACTGTCACATCATATCCATAATCTCTCAATATATTACAATGTTTCTTTACAACATTTACCCCTCCACTAATATTGGTAGAAGGTAATACAAATAATATATTTTCTTTCAATTTTGATTCCAAAAATCTAGCTAGTCCCATTCCTGTGTAAGCAGTAACATTTTCTTTTCTAACTATATTATATGTTTTTTCGGCTATTTTATATCTCAAATTCTTATCCTGTATTAATTTTTCGAGAACTTCTTCCCATTCATTTTCATTTGTACATAAATATCCTGTCTCTCCATTTTTTATAAAATCTTTAAACGGACCAACAGCACTTGCTACTGTTACAGTTTTTACAAGCCCTGCTTCTACCCATTTATTTTCTGACTTCGCTTCATTAAAAACTGACTCTTCTAAAGGAACTAAATTTATATCAAGATCTGAAATTAATTTTGGTAGCTTTTTCCAATCCACAAAATCTTTTTTTACAATTTTATGCTCTACCTCTTTTAAATTTTCGGGAACATCCAAAAAACCAACAACTGATAGATACACATTGTCATATTTTTTCAATAATTTTTTTATTACAGGAGATATTAATTCAAAATCTGGATTATGTGTTATACTTCCACTCATGTATCCAAGATAAATTTTATCATCATCTTTTCCATTTTTTTCATTTTGTTTTATAATACTCTCGGAAATTTCCAACATTTTTTCAGATGAAACATTACGATTAATATAAACTTCAGGAACATAATTTTCTAATTCTCTAGCTAATGTTTTGGTCGTAGTTATTCCATAATCACATTTTTTAAGAGTTTCCTGCATTCTATTAACTCCGTCCATATAAATGGCATAGTCTTCTTTTGACATTTCATCTAGATATTTTATGGTTTTTACATATTTTTCATCTATAACTAAATCATCTATATCAAAAAAAGTTGTTTTATTATAACTCTTTGCTTTATCTATAAATTCTAATATTAATGGTGTGCTCGGACATCTATAAAATATAAATCCTCTATAGAATTTAACCATATCCATTGTTAATTTCTCATACCATACTTCTTCACATGAATATCCTACATAATTAAGTTGTTCTATTTGATGAGTTACCCTATATCTACTAGGATGTTCTAAAGAACATCCATTTATAAATAAAAAATCTCTATAATGATTTCTATACTTAAGGTTTCTTCTTCTTTTAAAATATTTTTTTGTTTTTTCAGTAACTCCATTTACTCCTTCTTTTTGCATTGTTATTACCGTTTTTTTTAATAGTTCTAAAGCTTTTTTACTTTTTGTAATCATTTTTATTTCCTTTCCTATCACTAGCTATTCCTATATTCTTCGCAAATTTCTTTGGAGTTCCCCATTTTTTTCACTACTCCTTTTTCTAACCATAAAACCTTTGTACATATTTCTTCTATTTGATCAATTGAATGGGAAACAAAAATTACTGTTGTTCCTTCTTTCATCATACTTTTGATTTTTTGTTCACTTTTTTTTTGAAATTTAAAATCTCCAACAGATAGTATTTCATCTACAATTAATATGTCAGGATTAATAATAGTTGCTATTGAAAATCCCAATCTTGCAATCATACCTGAAGAAAAATTTTTTAATGGGACATCAACAAAATCTTCTAGCTCTGCAAACTCAATAATTCTATCAAAATTTTCTTTTAAAAATTTCTTACTATAACCTAAAATGTATCCATTTAAAAAAATATTTTCTCTAGCAGTTAAATCCATGTCAAATCCAGAACCAAGTTCGATTAAAGGAGATATATTTCCATGAACTTCTATGCTTCCTTCAGTTTGTTTTATAATTCCTGAAATAACTTTTAATAATGTGCTTTTGCCAGCTCCGTTATATCCGACAATTCCAAGTATATCTCCTTCATTTAATTCAAAACTTATATTTTTTAATGCCCACATTTTTTCAAAATTCAAGTCACGTTTTAGAAATTTTATCAGATATTCTTTTAAAGAGTATATTTTTTCACTATTTAAATTAAAACACATTGATAAATTATCTAACTTTATTATTGTTTTTTTCATTATTTCCCTTCCCATTTAAAAATTAAACGTTTAATACTAATTCATTCTGTTTTCTATAAAATACAATAGATCCTAAAATTAATGATAAAATTGCGAATGTCAAGCAAATAATATTCATTTTAAATGAAGGCCATCTATTGTATAACAAAATTTCTCTAAAATAACTTATATAATGATACATTGGGTTTAATTTTATAAAAATTAAAAATTTTTCTGGAATAATTCGTACTGGATAAAAAATTGGAGTAAGATACATCCAAACTAATAATAATATACCATATAAATGTACAAGATCCCGGAAAAAAACTGCAAAACTTGATAAAACCAATCCTATTCCTAACGAAAATATAAACATATAAATTATCAATAACGGTAACCCAATGATATGAATAGAAATTGGTTGTCTAGTAAATATTGCTACAATTGCTATCGCTATTAATGAAAACAAAAAGTTTACTAATGCAAATATCGTTTTAGATGCTGGAAATATATATTTTGGAATATATACTTTTTTTAATAATGAGCCATTTGTTATTATAGACATCATTGACATATTCGTTGCATCTGAAAAGAAAGAAAAAGTTATCTGCCCTATTAAAAGATATATCGGAAAGTTTTTAATATCGCTTTTAAATAATGTTGAAAAAACAATTGTCATTACAATCATCATCAATAAAGGATTTAATACACTCCATAATAATCCTAATATAGATTTTTTATATTTTACTTTTATATCTCTAATTACCATTTCAAAAAGTAAATTATAATATTTTTTTAAATCATTTATTAAAATCTTATAGCTTGTTAAAAAAATTACAATGTTATTTAAGTTAACAATTATTTTAAATAGCACAAAAGAAATTATTGCAATTACAATACCACTTACAAAAAAATACATAATATTTTTAATAAATAAAGGTTTATGGAGCTCTTTTACTATTAAATTTCCACTTGTCTTTTTGCCATTTATTAACAATATATTTGGATTATTTTTTAACACATTAGATTTCCACATTGTTACTGATGTATCTTTTTCAGATGATGAAGTAATTAAAATTTTTATGTTTTCTAAGTTATTTTCTACACGAGGAAAAATAACCTCTATATAATCATTATCTTTTATCTGAGTTTGATTAATAGTTTTATTAACTATTAGCTTATTGTTTTTAGCATTTAGAATATTAATATTCAAATCACCTTTATTAATTCTTCCATAAGTAGCAGATAAAAGTTCTAATCCTCTAACATTATTTTTAGATTGTAGTTTATAAAATACTTCTACTTTAGTATTTTTATCAATCGAACCAATTGGTTCATCAACACTAAATTCATACCCTTTTTTTTGAAAAGGAATTTTTTCATAAAATTTATTTAATTGTACATAAATTGAATTATTAAAAAATAAAAAGATAAAATAAAACATGAAAAATAAAAAAAGATATAATCGATATTTATATTTAAATATTTTCAACTTTAGACTCCTTGTGCATTTATTTTATTTGTTAATTAAATTTAACAGATATTTCCCATATTCTGTTTTAATGAGATATTCTGCTAAATTTTTTAATTTCTCTTTTGTAATCCATCCCTTTTGATAAGCAATTTCTTCAACACAAGCAATAAATAATCCCTGCCTCTTTTGTATAGCTTCCACATAATTAGCTGCTTCTAGCAAAGATTCATGAGTACCTGTATCTAGCCAAGCTGTACCTCTTCCAAGATTTTTAACATTCAATGTTCCTTCAGAAAGATACATTTCGTTCATAGCTGTTATTTCTAGTTCACCTCTTGCGGATGGTTTTACATTTTTTGCTTTTTCGATAACTGTATTGTCATAGAAATATAAACCTGGAATCGCATAATTTGATTTAGGTTCTTTTGGTTTTTCTTCTAATGAAATGGCTTTTCCATTTTCATCAAATTCTACAACTCCATAAGCTCTGGGATCTTTTACAGGATATCCAAATATTGTAGCTCCTTTTGTTAAATTAGCGGCCTGTTCAACTAACCCAGAAAATCCGCTACCGTAAAATATGTTATCTCCTAAAATTAAAGCTACGTTATCATTACCAATAAATTCTTCACCAATTAAAAAAGCTTCTGCAAGTCCATTAGGCTTTTCTTGCACTTGATATTTTAAAGATATCCCCAAATCACTTCCATCTCCTAAAAGTTCTTTAAATAAAGGCAAATCCCTTGGTGTAGAAATAATCAAAATATCCTTTATATTTGCAAGCATAAGTACAGATAAAGGATAATAAATCATAGGTTTATCATAAATTGGTATGATTTGTTTTGAAATTGATTTTGTTAATGGATAGAGTCTAGTTCCACTACCTCCAGCTAAAATAATTCCTTTCATTTAAAAATACCTCCTTAAAAGTATTATAAGTGTAATTTCATTTACCTTTCCCAAACAAAACAGCCTTAACTGTTTTTGCAACAATTAATACATCCAGCACTAAATCTTGATGTTTTAAGTAATATAAATCATATTCAAGCTTTTTTTTTGCGTCATCTAAACTTTCACCATACGGGAACATTACTTGTGCCCAACCTGTTATTCCAGGTTTTATAAGATGTCTTAGATTATAATAATTTATCTGTTTTGCATAATCTTTTGCAAGTATGTCCCACTCTGGACGTGGACCAATAAAACTCATTGTACCTTTTAAGATATTCCAAAGTTGTGGCAACTCGTCAATCCTTGTTTTTCTCATAAACTTACCAAATTTTGTAACTCTTGTATCATTATCTAGAGTATATTTTGAATATTTATCAGGATCATGTAATCTCATACTTCTAAACTTATAAACTCTGAAAGGTTTCATATTTTCACCTATTCTTGTCTGTTTGAATATAACTGGCCCTTTAGATTCAAATTTAATAATTATTGCTGTAATTAATGCAAGTGGGGAAAGAATAACCATCAAAATTAATGCCAGTATTAAATCCATCCCTCGTTTTATATTTTTTTGCATTTCATTATTTAGAATATCAAATCCGTTTGATTCCAAAAGCCATTCTTCATTTATTTGATTTATATCAATTTTTTTTTGAATATCTTCGTTAAATTCTTCATAAGTCATTATTTTTAGTCCGTTGATTTTTAAATCAAATATGCGTTTTAAATATTTTTTGAAATCAGAACTTTTTATATCTTTTACAATTACTAGAATATCAACATTATTTTTAGCAATGATTTTTTCCATTTCGTTGTAATTTCCAATAAGATATTTTGTTGCTTTGCTTTTATTATTTGAAATATAACCAATATAATTGTAGTCTAATGTATTTATAATATCTTCCTGAATGTTGTTTTCTATGTGATTTGAACCAAATATTAATACATTTTGCTTTTTCATATAAATGGAACATATAATTTTTCTAAAAATCACTTGAAATACAAATATTAATACATATATATAAATAATATCAATTCTTTTCCAAAAAGCATAAAGCATCCCTGAAAATATCAAATCAATTCCTAAAGTTATAAAAACATCTTTATATCTAAAACGTTCTGCATAAAAATCCAACTGTCCAAATATAAATTTTACAAATATAAACAGGATAAATATAAAATTAGTTAGATATTTTGCTACATAATCATATTTATCCAGTAAAAAACTATATATTATATATAAAACAAATATATATAATATACGTATCCGAATATCTTTATTTAATTTCATAATTCATCCTCACTTAAAAAATACCAATTAGAGTATTTTAGTGTTAATTTATTAAATAATTATATTAACAAGTATACCATATTTTAATACTAAATTCAAGTAAACCGCCTTGTTTTAATAAAAAATAAAAATGTCCATTTGATAAAATAAACTTTCATATTCCTAACTAAAAATGTCTCAACTAAAATTATTTTTTATATGAAATTTAAAATACAATGATAATTTCAAATTGCTGGTTTTATTAAATTTTAATTTTTGGATTGTAATAACTTTAAATAAAAAAATCTTATCTTTAAAAATTGTTATTTCACTCAAAATTTGATATACTGAAATTATAAAAATTAAAAAATACAGAAGGAGAAAATTATGAATTTCAACGATTACAAATACGAACATTTGGACTTGGAAAAAATAAAAGGACAATTTTCAGAATTAATAGATAGTTTTGAAAGGGCAGAAAATGTGGAGGGACAAATTGAAGCATTTGATAAAATTATAAAGCTGAGAAATCATATTGAAACTATGCAGACACTTGTTTCTATTCGTCATAGCATTGATACAAATGATGAATTTTATGACAAGGAAAATGAATATATGGATGAAATTAGTCCAATTTTATTTGGATTTACTAATGATTTTTATAAAGCGCTTGTCAATTCAAAATTTAAGGATGAACTTATTAAGAAATATGGAAAATTATTGTTTGACTTGGCAGAAAACACATTGAAAGTTTTCTCGAACGAGATTATTCCAGATGCACAGGAAGAAAATAGATTATCTAGCAAATATTCAAAATTAATTGCCAGTGCGAAAATTGATTTTGATGGAAAAGAGCTTAATTTATCGCAAATGGTTCCTTACACTCAATCTAAGGACAGAAATGTGAGAATTGAAGCTGCAAAGAAAGTAGCTCAATTTTTTGCTGAAAATCAAGAAGAATTTGACAATATTTATGATTCGCTTGTAAAAGTGAGAACTAAAATGGCACAGAAAATGGGATACAAAAACTATGTAGAATTTGGATATAAACAACTTTCAAGACTTGAATATGATGCAAAAATGGTGGAAGGTTACAGAAATCAAGTACTTGAAAACATTGTACCACTACATACTGAGCTTCGTAAAAGACAGGAAAAAAGACTGGGATTGGAAAAACTTAGATTTTATGATGAGGCTATAAAATTTAATTCTGGAAATGCTGATCCACACGGTTCACCTGAATGGATTTTAAATCACGGTAAAACAATGTATAAGGAATTGTCGAAGGAAACTGATGAGTTTTTTACATTTATGACTGAAAATAATTTACTTGACTTACTTTCTAAAAAAGGAAAAATGAGTGGAGGATACTGCACTTATATCCCAGAATACAAGGCTCCATTTATTTTTGCCAATTTTAATGGGACTGCACATGATATTGATGTCTTGACGCATGAAGCCGGACATGCTTTTCAAGTTTACCAAAGCCGAGGTTTTGAGGTACCTGAATATTTATGGCCAACTTACGAGGCTTGCGAAATTCATTCAATGAGTATGGAATTTTTGACTTGGCCGTGGATGAAACTATTCTTTGAAAATGATACAGAAAAATATAAATTTATTCATTTGTCAGAAGCTCTTTTATTCATTCCTTATGGGGTAACAGTCGATGAATTTCAGCACTGGGTTTATGAAAATCCAGAAGTTACGCCACAAGAGCGTCGTGAAAAATGGCTTGAAATTGAAAAAAAATATTTACCAACTAGAGATTACGGGGAAGTCGACGAATTGAAAAATGGAATTTTCTGGTTTAGACAAGGGCATATTTTTAGCTCGCCATTTTACTACATCGACTACACTTTAGCCCAAGTCTGTGCTTTCCAATTCTGGATAAAATCAAGAGAAGACAGGGAAAAAGCATGGCAGGATTATCTAAATCTGTGTAAACTTGGAGGAAGCAAATCATTCTTTGAACTTATGAAATCTGCTAATCTGAAAAATCCGTTTGAGGAAGGAACATTAGCAGCTGTAATTCCCAAAATTAAGGAATATTTGGATAGTGTTGATGATATGAATTTGTAATTTAATCCATGTAAAAACCAAAATTTAAAAATATTTTCAAATTTAACTATTGATTTTAATAAATTTTAGTGCTATAATAATTGTAGATACAAATTTAGTAAATAATATATTAAATATGGAGGTAATTTTAATGATTTATGAAAATATTTTAGATTTAATTGGAAATACGCCTGTAGTAAAATTGAAATTTTTAAATGAAGAAAATATTGCTGATATTTATGTAAAACTCGAAAAATATAATATTGGTGGAAGTGTAAAGGATAGAGCTGCGCTTGGAATGATAGAAGCAGCTGAAAAAGAGGGAAAATTAAAACCAGGTGGTACAATTGTCGAGCCTACTTCGGGGAATACTGGAATTGCATTGGCATTAATAGGGAAAGCAAAAGGATATAGAGTTATAATCATAATGCCAGATTCGATGAGTGTGGAAAGAAGAAGTATTTTGGCAGCTTATGGAGCTGAATTAATCCTGACTGAAGGTGCAAAAGGTATGAAAGGTGCGATTGCTGAAGCTGAAAAATTAGCATCTGAAAATGGATATTTTTTGCCTCAACAATTTGAAAATCCTGCAAATCCTGCAAAACACTATGAAACTACAGCAAAAGAAATTTTGGATGATTTTCCACAAATTGATGCCTTTATTTCAGGAGTTGGAACTGCTGGAACTTTATCAGGAGTTGGAAAAAGATTAAAAGAAGAAAGACCTGGAGTGCAAGTATTTGCTGTAGAACCTTCAACTTCTGCAGTATTATCAGGAGAACAGCCTGGAAAACATTCTCAACAAGGCCTTGGAGCAGGCTTTATTCCTGGAAACTATGATGCTAATCTTGTAGATGGAATTATAAAAATAACTAATGAACAAGCAATAGAATTTGCAACAAGAGCTTCAAAAGAAAATGGATTATTTGTAGGAATTTCTTCTGGAAGTGCAATTGCAGCGGCTTACGAAGTAGCTAAAAAATTAGGAAAAGGTAAAAAAGTATTAGCCGTTTTACCTGATGGCGGAGAAAAATATCTATCAGTAGAAATATTCAGAAAGAGTCTATAAAATTAAGACAGTTTATCTAAATTTGGGCAAGGATTCTCTAATTATGAGATGAATTGCCTATTTTCATACTTTTTAAAAAAATTATACAATAAAAAGTTGTTTTTAAAACAGTTTTATTATATAATCTTAACATATAAATTTTAAGGAGTGTGATTATTATTTTTAAATGGTTAATAAGTGAAATAAATAATATTGCAGAAAAAGATCCAGCTGTAAAATATAAAATAGAAGTTTTTCTTTATCCATCATTACATGCTATTATTAATCATAAAATTGCTCATTTTTTTCAAAAACGGAAATTATATTTTTTCGCAAGACTTATTTCTCAAATTTCTCGTTTTTTTACAGGAATAGAAATTCATCCAGCCGCAAAACTAGGAAATAAAATATTCTTTGATCACGGAATGGGAATTGTAGTTGGAGAGACTGCTGAAATAGGAGATAATTGTGTTATATATCATGGTGTAACTCTCGGCGGTGTAAGCACATCCAAAGTCAAACGGCATCCTACACTAAAAAATAACGTTTCTGTAGGAGCTGGAGCAAAATTGCTTGGAAACATAGTAATCGGAAACAACGTAAGAATTGGAGCAAATTCAGTTGTTTTAAAAGATATACCTGATGAAGCTGTAGCAGTCGGAATTCCCGCCAGAATTATTCCAAAAACAGAAGAAGACTATTATATGTGGCATATTTAACTAAAATTTCAAAAAATAGCAACTTAAATTCAAATATCAAAAAAATTTGACAATCAAAGTAAAATATGATATATTTTTTATATAAAAATTTTAATAAGTAAAGTGAGAGTTTTAAATAAAACAATTTATTTCATTTCTTTAATTTAAAAGAAAATCAAAATGTATTATCTAAAAAATAGATAACCACATGAAAACAATATTTAAAACTAAACTACAAATATGGAGGGATAAAATGGCAAAAGTAGGAATTTTTTTCGGATCAACAACAGGAGTAACTGAAGATATTGCTCACAAAATTGCAGAAAAAATAGACGGAGCAGAAGTTTTTAATATTGATGGAAATGAGGATAAATTAGAAGATTATGATGTACTGCTTTTAGGAGCTTCTACATGGGGATTTGGAGACTTGCAGGATGACTGGGCGGCGGTTGTTGATGACTTAGCAAGCAAAGACTTTAGCGGAAAAAAAGTAGGATACTTTGGAAGTGGAGATCAAGGTACTTTCTCTGACACATTTATGGATGGAATTGCTATCATTGATGAAGAAATCCAAAAAACTGGTGCAACAATTATTGGAAAAACTTCAACTGAAGGATATGAATTCAATGAATCAAGAGCAGCAAAAAATAAGGAATTTTTAGGACTTGCTTTAGATGAAGTCAATCAATCTGAATTAACAGATGAAAGAATTGACGCATGGGTTGAACAAATCAAAAAAGAATTTTAATAACTAACTATGTCTGTGAAAAATATTTTTTCAAATAAATTAATTATTTTCACAAAAGACAAACATAAATATAATTTTAGCTATATATTTATATATAACTAAGATAAATCAATTTTCACAAGTTGATTTTCTCTCCAAAAATAAAGAAGACGTTCATAAGAGCGTCTTTTTTTGATTTTTTTAAATGTTTCTAACTTATACTAAATCTTGAATAAATTTTTATAATAGAGGTATTTGACAGCTAATTCATGATCATTCAACTTTTTTATTTTCGTAGGATTGCTCATTGATATAAATCCTTATTTTGCAGTAAAGGTTTATCCTAATAATTAAAATTGTGACAAGATTAACCTATGACTAATCTATAATGTTTTTCTAAACTAACAAAAACAAATAGTTTCCCATCAAAAAATGCTACAACAGATTATTTTATACCAGGTCTTGTTAAAAAAATCAAAATTATAGTAAAACTAGTTTAAAACAGAACTCAAAAATTATGACTATTTTATTCAAACCCTAAATTATATAATTTCTATTAGTTCAATTTTAAATGGGTTCGAGTATATATCTCAAAATTACTTGAAAACATTAATTTTATATCCTTTATTTAGAAAAGTTTTCAATAAATTCGCTATTTAGACGAGGTTTAATACTAAAATTAAAAATTTATCTTTTTATACATTTTCACTCCAATTTTAAAAATTTTGAAAAAAAATCAAAAAAATACTTGATTTTTTTATATTATATGGTATACTGTAATTGTAAACGGTAATATAAAAATCAAAAAAAGGAGCTGATTAGCATGAAAAAATTAATTCTAGTAGGATTTTTAGCATTTGGAGCATTAGGATTCTCAAGATTTGTAAATGAGTGTCAAGTTACTAGTAAAGCAAAAGGAAGAGCAACTTGTGAAAGTTTGGAATCTGGAAAAACTTTCCAATTTACAAGCGGTAAATTATCTTCAATTTCAAAAGGATCTACTTACAAAATTTATTTTGAGGGAAATGGATACAAAGGGTTACGTCTAACTAAGGCTACTCTTGTTTCTTCTGACGATTCTTCAGATTACGATGATTCTGAGGGAGATGACTAATTAATTATCTCTTTAATAGATTATAATAAAAAGACTCTAAGTTTTTTAAACCTAGAGTTTTTTTGTTTGCTTTATTTAAATTATAATTCAATATCTTCTTTTCTTAAAGTTGGGAATAAAATAACATCTCTAATTGAAGCAGAATTCGTCTGTAACATAACTAGTCTGTCAATTCCTATTCCAAGCCCTCCTGCTGGTGGCATTCCATATTCTAAGGCACGGATATAGTCTAAATCCATTCCTTGAGCTTCATCATCTCCAGCTTCCTTCAATTTCACCTGTTCTTCAAATCTTTCCTTCTGATCTCTTGGATCATTTAATTCTGAATAAGCATTGGCAAACTCTCTTCCTGAAATAAATAATTCAAATCTGTCTACCCATTCAGTTTCACCTTTTTGGTTTTTTGAAAGCGGAGAAATTTCTTTTGGATATTCTGTAATAAATGTTGGGTTTAATAAAGTTCCCTCGACTTTTTCTTCAAATATCAAGTTTAAAATTCCATATTTTGTATAAGTTTTGTCTTTTTCTAGCGGAATATTCATTTCTTTCGCTTTATTTATAGCATCTTCATCGCTACTAACTGTATCAAAATCAAATCCAGTTGTTTCTTTTACAATGTCCTTCATTGTAACACGTCTCCAAGGCTTTGCCATATTAATAGTCTTATCTTCATATTCAATCTCATATTTACCATGAAGCTCAAATGTCAAGCTTGAAATCAAATCTTCTGTCAAGTCCATCATATCATTAAAATCAGCATAAGCCTGGTATAGTTCCATCATTGTAAATTCTGGATTATGTTTTATTGAAATTCCTTCGTTTCTAAAACTTCTGTTTATTTCGAACACTTTTTCAAATCCACCTACAAGCAGTCTTTTTAAGTATAATTCAGGTGCTATTCTCAAAAACAGCTCCATATCAAGTGCATTATGGTGTGTTACAAATGGTCTGGCTGTAGCTCCTCCAGCAACTGGATGCATCATTGGCGTTTCCACTTCTGTAAATCCATGTTTTTCAAGATAGCTTCTAAAAAATCTTATAATTTGGAATCTTTTTTTCATAGTATCCATAACTTCCCTGTTCATTACAAGATCCACGTATCTTTGTCTGTAACGAGTTTCGATATTAGTTAACCCATGAAATTTTTCTGGAAGCGGACGTACATTTTTAGATAACACCTCAAAAGAATCTACTCTTAAAGTCAATTCTCCAGTATTCGTTCTAAAAAGTTTCCCTTCAAGTCCAATAAAATCTCCAAGTCCCATTTTTTTATAAATTTCGTACTGTTCTTCTCCAACTTCATCTTTTTTTACATAGTATTGAATTTTCCCAGTTGGATCCTGAATTTGTCCAAATCCATTTTTTCCCATTCTTCTAAAGGCAACGATTCTTCCCGCTGTTTTAAATACTTTATCACAAGTTTCATCATATTGATTTATTTCTGCAATATCATTTAATTTTTCATATTTTCGTCCATACGGTTCAATTCCTATTTCTTTCAGTTCTTCTACTTTTTTTAATTTTTCTTTTATAATACCATTATCATTGTGGTTTTGATTGCTCATCTATTTTTCCTTTCTGCTTTTTAATTATCTAACATTTGTATTTCTAAATTTATACTATTTATCACTTCATTACCATCTATTATATCATATTCCAGCATTATTTTTCCATTTTCTTTTTCAAATTTTTTTGTAAAAATTTCATATTTCCCACGAAATTTTGTTGTAATAAAAGTAAACGAAGTATTTTTATCTTTTTTGAATATCTGCTTGAAATTGATTTCACCGTGTCGATAAATTTCAATGGAATCAATTTTATCAACAATCTTACAGTTTCCATATTCATCTTTGTAATGATATTCTTTTTTTTCATCAACAATTATTATTTTTTCCAGTTCAAATAACTTTTCATAATTTTCTTTAAATTTATCCAAACTTTTTATTTTTATTTTCATTTTTTTCCTTAAATATTAGTTTTTATTCATTTTAGTCTTCATCATCAAAGAAATCATCTAAAAATTCAGATAAATCCTCATCATCTTCGTCTTCATTGTCAAAAAATCCGTTTTCATCATTATTATCATCATTTAGTGAATCATAATTTCTTTCATCAAATTCTCCATCCACATTTTCATTTTTGTCATATTCTCCAAAATCTTCGTTCCAATACATGTAATCCTTGTCAGATCCATAATATTCATCATTCCATATTTCAAGAACTTGATCTTCCTCATCTTCATCCAAATCATACAGTTCCTCTTCGATACTGTCATAGTAAAAAACCTTTTTTTCCCCAGTTTCATCATCGCAAACTAAATATTCCTTATCTCCTACCGTAATATTTGAAAGGCACGTATATCCTTCAACGTCACCCTCATTATTGATTTTTTCAAATTCTTCCCCAGCAGAATACATAATCTCCCTCCGTTATTTATGATATTTTATATTATTATTAATTGAAACCCATCTGTATAGTTGCTCTGTTAAAATTAATCGCATAAGTTGATGTGGAAAAGTCATTGGCGAAAAACATAATCTGAAATCCACAATTTTTCGTAAATTATCATTTACACCATTTGAACCGCCTATTATAAAATTAATTTCACTACTTGTCATAGAAATTTCTTCAATTTTTTGTGCCATTTCTTCTGAATCAAGCATTTTTCCTTTTAAATCAAGTAAAATATTGTATGAATAACTTTTTTTTGAGATTGCATTTATTATTCTTTCAGTCTCAGAATTTATTGCATTTTCAATACCTTTGTTATCATCTTCTTCAGCAAGTTCTATAATTTCGAGTTTAATGTACTTTGATAACCTTTTTAAAAATTCATTTATTCCCTCTTTTATATATTTTTCTTTTATTTTTCCAATACACACTACATTAATTCTTATCATATTTTTTCCTTATTGTCAAAAGTTTTTTCATTTTTTTACTAAATTTCTCAATTTTTACCTTTATTTTCTTCTTCCAAACATTTTATCCAAATCATTTCTAGAAAGTTTTACAATAATTGGACGTCCATGCGGACACGTATATTTCCCAACTTCGTGAATCCTTCGAACCATATTCTGCATTTCAAATGTATCAAGTTTTTGTCCAGCCTTCACAGCTCCTTTGCACGACATCGAAATAATGATATTTTCCCGTAAATCCTTTATTTCAACTTCATTTTTCAAATCCATAAGTAACTGTAAAAATACATTTTCAATGCTATCCCGAAAATCAAAGGCAGGCACAGTACGAATGACAATTTCATCTTCTGAAAACTCATCAATATCAAATCCAAAATCTTTAAAAATGTCAATATTTTCAAAAATAATATTTTTTTCAATTTGTGTAACTTCCATTTTTAGTGGCAATAATAAATGCTGTGATTCAATTTTCTTATTATAAAACTTGTCCTTTAGCTCTTCATACAAAATTCTCTCATGAATAATATGCTGATCATAAATTTCCAATTCGTCATCTCTGCGAACAAGAATATATGTATCAAAAATCTGCCCCAAAATATCATAATGAAACTGCTTTCCGATATGTTTTTCAAACGTTCCGACTTTATAATGAGATTCATTTTCAGTATTTTCATTTATAGTATCAAAATTTCTATATTCAACAGTATTTTTATAATTCTCAGAATTACTGTTTTTATCCCCTGTTTTAGTGTAATATTCATTCTTTTTCTTAAAATTTTCCACATTGTTTTCCACAGTCATTTTTGAATTATCATTCATTTTATTCCATATTTCATCAACGCTTAAATCATTTTCGTTTTTGTTTTTTGTAAAGTTTTCACTATTTGAAAAACTATCATTACTCATATTTTTAGAACTATCAAAAAACTCAGAATTTTTATCATTTTTATTAAAATTATCTACTGAAAAATTATCTTTCTCATTTGAATTTTTAGTATTTTCTAAAACCTTTCTATCAAAAGTTTCCAAACTTATAACTTTTTGATTTTCCCCCTTCAAAACGTCATCAGAAAACAAATCATCCTTTTCCACAGCGACATTCTCATTAATATTGATATTTTTCTTTATCAGGTCAATATTAGGTTGCCAGTTTTCCCTGTCATTGTAGTAAAAAAAGTCATCAATTGCTGATTTTATTTCATTATAAACAATCTTATCATTCGAGAATTTTATTATTTTTTTGGATGGGTGAACGTTTACATCTATTTCTTTTGGATCAGTATTGTAAAAAATAATTGCAAATGGGTATTTCCCCTTCATTAATTTAGTGTAATAGCCATCTATAACAGCACGTTCAATAGTTGCTGACTTTACATATCGGTTATTTACAAAAGTAAACATAAAGTCCTTTGAACTTCGTAAAATTTCTACGTTACCTAAATATCCATATTCAAATTTTTTCAAATTTCTCAAAACTGATTTTCCAAATAATTCAAGAATTGCATTCTCAATACCTTTTCCACTTGTTTTTATCGTACTTTTTCCATCCAGTTCCAGCGAAAATGCCACATTACTGTTTGAAAGTGCTTCCTTTAGCACAATATCCCTGATTTTACCATATTCTGTTGACATTTTTCGTAAAAATTTCCGTCTGGCAGGCGTATTGTAAAATAAATCCCTGACTTCCATTTCTGTCCCAACATTTCTCGAAACTTCCTCAAATTTTCTCACAACTCCGCCATAACAGCCAATCTTATATCCCACAGGACTATTTTCAGAACGTGTAGTAATCGTAAGCTTAGAAACCGCTGCAATAGATGACAGAGCCTCTCCACGAAATCCATAAGTATTTAAGTTAAAAACATCTTCCTTTTCCTTAATCTTAGAAGTAGCATGCCGCTCCACTGACAAAAGCGTGTCGTCCTTATCCATCCCAATTCCATTATCACTCACTTTAACATCTGTTCCAGCTTTAAAAACCTCAATTTTTATCATTGTAGCCTTCGCATCCAGTGAGTTCTCAATCATTTCCTTAATCATCGAAGCTGGATTTTCCACAACTTCCCCAGCGGCAATAATATTTGACACTTTTTCATCTAGTATTTTTATATATCCCACAATTTCTCCTCCTTTTTCTATGTTATTTTTTTATTTTTATTGTAAAATTTTAAGTTTTTGCCTTAAAAATCTTTAATTTTGAGTAAGTGAGTTAAACTGCAAATTAAAGAACATTGCTTTGCTGAATTGTGGACTTTCTTGCATTTCCCAATTATCGTTATGTTTTACATATACAATATCAAATGTATCTTCAAAATATCTTAGATTAGGATCATTCAATTTTTCATTTACAGATTCTTTTAAAAATTGCGTAGTCAATTTTATCACTTCATCTTCTGACCTCATAGTAGGGTTTGGTGATTGCAAAAGTCTTTGTCTTTCTTCCAATATTTTCTTTTTAAATATTTCTATTGCTTCTGATAAATCAGGATATTTTATAGTAATATTTACAATAATTTTATTTTTATTTTCTTTTTTTGTTTTATTAATTTTATAGGACATTTTTTTATATCCTTCATCAATTGCTTCAAATGTTATAGTAGCCATTTTATCATTATTTAATGATTTATAACCTCCGTTTCGAGTGAATTCTATTAAATTTTTTAAATCATTTTCAATAATTTTTTTATCATTTTGACAACTTGTTATTGTAAATATTAAGATTAATCCTACAATAATTGAGAATATTTTTTTCATATTTGTTTCTTCTTCCCCCTTTTTCATTAGTTTTTCTTTTTTAATACAAATACAGCTATCATACAGATAATTAATCCAGCAACTGCAGGCTTTAACATTGACAATGCACTCTTGCCAGTTAAAAGGTAGCTGTTAAATATTTTAAGAATTGCAGTTGCTATTAAAATTAATAAAAGTAATTTCCAGTTTTTTGTCCAAGTTGAAACTATTATAAAAACAAAAAAAATTATAACAGTAAAAAGCAGGACAATTTTATCCATTGTCCATCCACTTTTCAAATAATTTGCTTCAAAATTTAAAAATTTTACAATTTCAGGATTAGTTATATTTGGCTTTGGAAACCAGAACATACTCGTAAATAGACCAAAAATAGAAATTGAAATTCCTGAAAACCTCTTTTTGTATGCACTCCAAATTATTGGAATAATAAATAGTGGTCTAATATACCAGCTTAGTATATTACGGTGTCGCTGAAATGCCCACGTAAAAAATATGTTATTACTAAAAAATAAATAAATTAAAATTATTGTCGTAATTCCAAATAATATGCCTATAGCTATGTCAAATTTTCTTGATTTATCCATTATTCAAAATCCTTTCCAAAATATATCTTAACTCTTTCAATATTAAACTGATAAAATCAAACAATTTTAGAAATTATCATAATTTTTTATTTTCAATTTCAAATTATACTCAAACCTACTTAAAATTAAACTACTAAAAATTATATAATTTTAGGGGGTTGAGTAAAATAGTCATAACTTTTGAGTTTTGTTTTAAAGCAGTTTTACTATGATTTTCACAATTATAATTTCACAGTCCTGCTCACAATAATCTTATACTTTTCTTCAAAAATTTCTGCTAATTTTTCCAAATCCTCTTCTAGACAAAGTACCTTCACATTAGGCCCCGCATCCATTGTAAAATAACATTTTTCTCCATTATTTCTCAATTTTTTTACAAAATCCATTGCTTCATAAGTTTTTTCATTAAAATATGTAAACGGAGGATTTGCAGTTTCAGTTGTTTTATGCATTCTAAGAGCATTCTCTTCTGTCAAAATTCCAACTTTTTCAAAATTATTTTCAGCAAGATATTTTTTCATATTTACAAAGTCAATTTCCGATTGTTTTATCCACTCATCAAAATATGTTGAAGTTTTTGCACAAAGCTCCATTCCATTTCGGCTTGAAATTTTCTTTTTATTTTCATTCAGCACCAGCACAATCATCGCCAGTTTTAAATCTGTCCTTACCTCATAAATTTCTCCAGTATCCTTGTCCCAAGCAGCAATAGGTCCAAAAAAGCTTCTCGAAGAAGATCCTGAACCAAATTTTGAAATTTGTGCAAGTTCAGATTGTGTATAGTTTTTTCCAAAAAGTTCATTACAAGCCTTTATTACAGCCGATAAACCGCTCGAACTGGAAGAAAGTCCGGCAGCTGTTGGCATATTATTGGTTGTAGAAATTTTTACCTTCTGACTTCTATTTTCCCTAAACAAATCCACAACTTTGCTAATCTTTTCTGTATGTACACTATCCTGTAACTCTCCATTCAAATAAAACAAATCTGTCATATCCCCAAATTTATCTTCACAATTTCTATTTTTTATTTCTTTTTCAACTGCAATTTTAATATCTTCATCATTTATAAATTCCATCTCTGTTTCTGTAAACATATCATTAAGGGTGAGAGAGATGCTGCTTGTGGAAGGTATCATTTTTTCTGCATCTTTTTTTCCCCAATATTTTACAATCGCAATATTAGCATAAGATTTGACTTTTACCATTTTTACTCCTTTATTTTTTTATTAAATTTTCTCCACCCAAATATTCTCTGCTCCACATTTTAGCAATTCATCTTTTATTTTTTCTACAATTTCCAGATTCTTAGCAAGTGCGATTACACAGCCTCCTAATCCTCCACCAGAAATTTTTGCCCCACTTGCTCCATTTTCGATTGCTGTTTTTACAAATAAGTCTGTTTTTTCAATGGTTATATTCAAGTTTCCGAGTTCTGTATTTGCTTTTGTCATAATTTTTCCTATTTTATCAACTTTTTCTTCTTTGGATTCAATATTTTTAGTTAAGATTTTAGTTATTTCATCTGTCAACTTACCTAGTTTCTTTAAAGAAATATCGGCTTTACTTCCTAAATTTTTCACATTCTGAATTGCCTCACCAGTATTTCCATAAATGCCTGTATCTGCAATTACAAGATATGCATCAAGATTTAAGTCAATGTAAGAAAATCCCTTATTTTTTATGAATTTTATAGCTTTATTGCTTAGGCATGTTTTTGCATCTAGCCCGCTCGGAGTTTTATGAGCCACAATTTCCGCCGTATGAACTAGTTTTTCCAGTAATTCATCATCCAGATTTTCCTCAAAATAGTCAAATACTGCCCTGATTGCGGCAATACTGACTGCAGCTGAAGAGCCCATACCACGTTTGGGTGGAATTTGGGAAACTACTTTGTATTTTATTTTTGCATTTTCTTTTTTTAAATGTCTTAATGCAGTAAAAACTGCAACTGAAAGAGTGTCTGTCTTGTTATAAAAAAAGCTAGTTTTTGCTTCTTCGACTACACATTCAATTTCAATCTTTTTTAGTGGAATAGCAATGGCAGGATAACCATAAACGACAGAATGTTCTCCAATTAATATGATTTTACTATGTGATTTCCCAATACCTTTTTTCATCTGCACTCAATCTCCTTAAAGTTACGACTGTTATCTTCAAACTCCTATATTTCAAATCTTCATAAATTTCGTATTAAAAGAGTTCGATTATAAATTGTAAGTTAATTATACTAAAAAAATTGGGATAATCCAATAATTTTTATTAACATAATTTGTAAGTATATAAATTTATTTTTATTTTGTCTTTATTCTTAATAGCCTGTCTTTCAATTTTTCTAATTTTTCTGATAATTTTACTCTTCTAGTTTTCAGCTTTTCGCTATAAATTTTTTTTAAGTAAATCAAATTGCTTTCATAATATTCCTTTGCCTTTTTTAAATCTAAAAGCTCATAATTTTTTTCTATTTTTTTACCATTTTCAATATAATTTATCGTTATTTTTTGTATATTCTCTATATTTTCCAATTTTTCTTCTTCTAATGCTACAACATCATAAAAATTCTGATTTTCATAAACTCTATATAATTCCTTATTTCCTGGCAATGATGTTTTTCCACTTTCATTAGAAATTTTCATTACGTCATTTTGATTAATTTTAGACATTTTATAGACTGTGCTTATTTCTCTTTCTGGCAATGCTATGGCATCTCCTACTCCAAATACATCAACTTCTGCCTGATTTTTTATTAGATTTCCTATTTTTTTATCGTCAAGTCCACTCGTTAATACAATTTTCGCTTTGTAAAGTCCACTTTTATCCAGTATTTTCCTACATTCTTTCGACAATTTTTCCAAATTTCCTGAATCTATCCTTATTCCATACATTCCTTCGTATTCATCATCTATGCCATTATCTTTAAATGCCTTTACAGCACTAATTATTCCACTCTCAAGAGTGTCATAAGTATCAATTAGCATTATAAGAGCCTGATTTTTGTTCCTATACATTTTTATAAAAGCGTCAAAAGCCTTGTATTCAGCACTTTCTCCCATTCCAAAAGTCTGGATAAAGCCATGTGTCATCGTTCCTGTACTTTTCAAGTCATAAAGATATTCTGCCGCAAGGTTTGAGTGAGATATGCAGCCAGCTACATAGCTAGCTTTTGTCATTGTCATCGCTGCATCAAATCCAGCTGTTCTTCTTGTTCCAAATGAAAGTACTCCCCTTCCTTCAGCCGCTAGCACAATTTTAGACGTGACTGTTGCCACAAGTGTCTGAAAATGAAGAATATTCAAAATAGGCGTTTCAAGGATTTTCCCTTGTATAAGTGGAGCAGTAATCGTTAGTATTGGCTCATTTGAAAATACAATTTCTCCATCTCGTACCCCTTTTATCGTACCTGTAAATTTCATATTCGCAATATATTCGATAAAATCAGAATTATCAAATATTTTTGACAAATATTTCTTTTTATCCTCATAAGAAGTTTCGTTAAGTATTTCAATAAGCTCAAGAACATCAGATATCCCATATACTACAGCATAGTCATTTTCTTTTTTTGTACGCAAAAATACATCAAAAGTTGCAATTTCATTTTGCATATTATTTTTTAAATAAATCTCACTTTCTGTGTACTGATATCTGTCTGAATTTAAAAATTTAAAAAATTTTTCCATAAAATAACCTCATTTTGTATTTTTTTCTATTATCTCATATTTTAGCTTTATTTAAAAGAAAATAATTTTTACTTTAATTCTATAAAATAAATATAGTAAAACTAGTTTAAAACAAAACTAAAAAATTATGACTATTTTACTCAAACCCTAAATTATATAATTTCTATCAGTTCAATTTTAAATGGATTCGAGTATATATTAAAAAAATAATCATAATACACTAAAAATTATTTTAAAATTATGGCTTTTCTATCTGTAGTTAACTTTTAAAAAAATTGAACAACTCTATTCTCACTTTTAAACGGGATTTAGTATTAATTTAAAAAAACGTATAAATAAGATTTTATTATCAATAATAGTAAAATTAATTACAATAGAATAGAAAATGAAAAGATTTATTTTTTATCTGTAATAAAAAACGAGTCCATAAAATATGTTTTAAAAAGCTGGAATTTTTATCAAAATATTTAATTTGTAAAAAAAAAACTACTAGAAACAGTAGCTTATTTATATCTTACACTATTTAATTTTAAATGGCTGGGCTGAATGGATTCGAACCATTGCATGCTGGAGTCAAAGTCCAGTGCCTTACCGCTTGGCGACAGCCCAATAATATCTCTACAAGACAAGAACTATTATACAAAATAAATTTGATTTTGTCAACTATTTTTTAAACTTTTTTATCTAAAGTATGTATAGATGTCAAACATTTGTTACAAAAATATTTTAAAAGTCTGTCTAATTATTAATATATTTTATTCCTAGACAGACTTTTATTGTTTCAAAATATTTTTTAATTACCACCTTTTATTATTTTTTCTAGGTTTTCTGCCTTCCATTTATCATTTACTTTTTTAAGTATTACTGGTAAATCTTGCACTATTACTTCTTCTTCAGTCACTTTTTTGGCTTCTTGCTCAAACATATTTATTCTTTCTTGAATTGCAATATTGTAATAATTTCGTTTTATAGGTTCATTTCCTTTTTTTCTCATAATTTCTTCAAATTCATCTCTGCTAATTTTTGATTTTTCTAAAATTTTTCTTTCTGTTTCTTCATCCAAATCCAACATATCTGAAACTGTTCTTAAGCTCTTAGATCTTATATCATAAATTGCTTCTGCTTCTTCATCTGAAATGTAATTTATTTGTTTTATGTCAAATTTTAATCTTGTTTCATTTGCTGTGATTCTCGAAATTTCTCTTACACATTTTTCTACAATTTCCCTTTTTAAAGAATTGCTTATTACATAATCTTTAAATAGTCTATTATAAGTTTCTTTTTCAAGCTTTTTCTCATTATCTCTTATTCCTTAATTTACAATTGTAAAAAAATACGACTGTAGCCTGCTTCGAAGCATTTTCTCTATTGCTCTGTCTTCAGTAGTATTGTTTACTGCAAAAATATTTCCTGCCATTACCATCATAATCAAAAATAATATTTTTTTCGTATAGAATCTTTATTTTTTAAATTATTTATAAACTTTTAAAATTTATTTCTGTTAAATTATACCATATTTTTAATAAAAGTTGCTTATTTTTCTACTTGCCATCTGCCATTTACTTTTTTTAACGTAACTGATATATCCTCTAATAAACTTTCTTCTTCTTTTATCTCTTTTATTTCTTTATTAAGAAGAGTTATCATTTCATCCAATAATGTGTAATAAAATTTTTTCTTTAATTCCTCGTTCCCTTTACTTTTCATTATTTTTTCTGTTTCTTCCATATTTTTAGCTCCTACTTTTGCTAAAAATTCCTTTTCCAGCTTTTCATCAAAATCCACCATATCCCAAACTTTATCTACATTTTTAATTTTTATATCATAGTCTGCCTCAACTTGATTTTGAGAAACATAATTAATTTTTTTTACCACAATTCTAGGTTTAACAGTGCTAAACACTAACTTCAACACTTCATCAGTAAATTTTTTCCCAATTTCCTTTTTCAAACTATTACTTAACATATAATCCTTTTCAAACAGACTATCTATAGGAAATTTTGAAACACCTTTATTCATCTCTGCTTTCATAGCACTTGTAACCATATCTACAAATGGCTGCATTCCGATTTGAACAGCATTTTCAATCTCGTTTCTCTCACTTTCTGATATTCTGCTTGTTGCTGTAGTTCTTGCACTTTTAGTCTTTTGTGACTTTGGTGCTGCCAACACATTTCCCATTACTGCCAGCATTAATACAAATAATAATTTTTTCATAAAATCTCCTCGCTTTATCTTTTAGTTACCTTATAAGAAGTATAACACATTTTTTAAAAATATTAAAATTTATTATTTTTTTAAATAAAAAACACGATTATCAAACTATTATCTAGTTTTTTAATCATGTTATTTTTTATCACTTTATTTTTTTTAACATTTCTTCAAATTTTTCCGCATCCTTAAATTTCCATTCATTCCCGATTTTATTTAATTCATTCGTTACTTTATCCGTCATATAATTTTTAGGATTTCGCACTCCTTCTCTTAACATTTCATTTATTATATCTTTCCGTTTTTTTACTTCTGAAGGACTAAAAAAATCTTCATCGTCTTTCATTTCATATCCATATTTTTTAAAAAATCTTTTTTTCATTTCTTTATCATCTAAAATTTTATCCGAATCAGGAATAACCACTTCATAAGTAACAGAAACTTTTGTATTTGATAAATATTTTATAGTTTTTACATTAAATTTTGAATTGTCAAATATTTCAGAAAAAAAACTAAGAAGTTCTTTTGATAGCAATTGCATACCCTCTTTTTCTTCTTTGCTCATCTCATTATTTACTTTACTTGCTACAGAAAAATAATATGAAATCATTTCTTGTAATACTTTCTTAGGATATTTACTGACTGTTTCTTCTATTTTCTTATTCTCCAAATCAATCTGATCTTTTGACAAAGTAACATTTTTTTGCTTTATTACTTGATACTGCCCTGCAAAAATTTGCATGGAAAATATAAATAGAATTATTGTTATTAGTTTTTTCATTATTCCTTAATTCCTTTCCTAAACTCATGTGAAAATGCCTTATCGTAAAGTTTAGACTTAGAATATTCGTTCCCCATAAAGTTTCCTACAAGAATTTGTGCCGTTTTTGTAATTTTTTCCTTTTTCACAAGTTCGGCAATGTTTTCTAATGTTCCCATAACAATTTTCTGATCTTCCCAAGTTGCTCTTTGAACAATTGCAATTGGCGTTGTTTTATCATAATGCTTTAATAATCTTTTTACAACTTCATCAATCATTTGCACAGATAGGAATATTGCCATCGAACATTTATGTGAAGCAAGGCTTTCAAGACTTTCTGCTTCAGGAACAGATGTTCTTCCTTCCAGTCTTGTACAAATTATTGTCTGACTCACATCTGGCAAAGTAAATTCTTTTTTTATTGCAGCAGCAGCAGCCACAAATGAACTTACTCCCGGAATTACTTCATATTCAATTCCATATTCATCCAGAATATCCATTTGTTCCCTTATTGCACCATAAATGCTCGGATCCCCAGTATGAACTCTTGCTACCAGCTTCCCTTTTTTCTGTGCCTTTATAGTAACTTCCATCACTTCATCCAAGTTCATTGAAGCAGAATTATAAATTTCAGCTCCATCCTTATGGCAATCAATAACCTCTTTTGGAACCAATGACCCTGCATAAATTATTACATCTGCTTCCTTTACAATTTTTTGCCCTTTTACTGTAATCAATTCAGGATCTCCCGGTCCTGCTCCTATGAAGTATACTTTTTTCATAAAATTACCTCTTTCTTTTTTAATTTTTTGTTTTTATAATATTTCATTTATTTGAAAACTTACTGATATTTCTGTATTCAAATATATTTTTTCATTTTTCTTAAAAAACGCTTCCCAGACTTTCCCATTTTCAAAATAAACAGATATTTTATCAAGTTTTTCAACTTCTTTAACATTTATTTTTTCTATTTTTTTGTTTTTTATTCCGAAAATCTTTTCAAATTTTCCTGAAATATCGTTATTAATTATCTCGTTATCCACAAAATAAATTTCATTAACCAATTTTTTCTGATAATCTTCAAAACTATTGCAAAATTCTCTAAACTGACTATTACATGCCCATTCACACAAAATATCCTTTATTGTCAATTTCTTGATTTTACTAATTTCTTCCTTATTCTCTAAAATTTTTTTTATATCATTTTCCAAAAATTCCAATGGTGAATATCCATATACCTTCTCATTACAAAAATTATACTTTGGAATAAAATAAATTTTATCTCCCCATTTTTTCAAATAAATTTTAAAAAATTTGTAATACTCTATATTTCCATAATTTAAATAAAATACATAATTTCCATTTTCATATTTCGGAAAATCAAAACTTTCACCATAATGAATTTCTTTTCCGTCTTTTAAAACTTGAATATATTCTTCATACCAATCCTTATCATCATAGACTTTTCTTTTTATTTCCAACTTTTTTCTCTTTTCATGTTGTTTATTTCTCTTTTACTTTAATTAATCCAATTTCTTATTCCAGTTGCTTTACTTTTATTTTTGATTATTTTAATCTATTCTATTTTCAGTCAAAGCCTCCATTAAATCTATTAGTTTACTTCCTCTTCCAAAATATCTTTCTAAAAATGTTTTTCTAAAAAGATCCTTCACTTCTTTATTTGGTAATCTTAATGTGTAAATACTTTCGTGAACATCTCCAATTTTTTCTTTAACTGTTAAATAACCGCTAAATAGAAGTAATTCCCATAATTCGTCCTCGCCTAACAACCTTGATAAATCTGATGTAGAAGATATATTTTGCTTTAAACCTTCTCTGCCATAAACAATATTATTATTTTGTTTTTTTCAAAGTTCCCAAATAAAATCCCATATTAACAATCATCGCATAAACAAAGTACCTCGACTCTAACGACTTTATAATCCCAAATTTTTCGAGACTATTCTCCCCGTCTTCAAAATACACCAAAACTTTGTAAGGAAAAGTATAAATTATTGCATGATAGTCTTCTTTATACCAATTAAAGCCCATAAAAATAAATATTCCCATAATTATTAGACAACCTGCTATTGTCAATATTCTTACAACTTCAATTTCTTCTTTATCAAAATACTTTTTTATAAAAAATCCAAAACAAATATTGATAACAACAAATGGAATTAAAATACTAAATTTCATTCCATCTTCATAACTTTCCATTGGAATTCCAAAGCAAATTGCAAAACCAGGAATCAAAAAATACATTGTAACAAACCACAATATAATTTTAGAAACTTTAGACAGATAACTTCTAATCTTTATTTTACTTCTAAATATTCCTAAAATGAATAATCCGTTGTAAAAACATAATTTTATAACTCCAATAATATCTATTCTAAACAATAATATTATTGATAAAATTATAAAAAATATCGGTAATTTCAAAATTTTGTCATTTTCATAATTTTTACTTTTCCCCATTGAATAAAATATCCATCCAAAAATTATTCCTGTTATTGCTGAAAATATTCCACCAAATAATAACCGAAATGGCAAATCAAAGCCATAATCCCAATCATATTTTCCAATCCAAAAATAATACATAAATAATAAAATTTGTAAAACTATAAATATTATTATTTTAGGTTTTAACTTTTTTACGCTTTTAGAAATCTTTTCCATTCATCTATTCCCTGTTTTTTAAGAATCAATGTAGAAAAATAATGTACACTTTCAACATTTTCAATATCTGTAATAATTTCTTCATTTTCTTTCCCACAGTTTGAAACAATAACTATATTTTCTTTATTTCCTGTTTCAATAATCGCTCTTTTTATTCTCTCAAAATCTCGGCTTATTTTCATTAACACTAGATTTTCGTTATTTTCAATTTCTTTATGAACATCAGTTTTTCTGCTGACAGACACTATTTTTAAATCTTCATCTCCAACCATAAGCGGTATATTAAGTCTTGCCGCAATACTATTAAACGAAGTTATTCCAGCGATAGTTTCAACTTCCACATCATCTGAAATATGTTCCAATACATAAGTATAAGTACTATAAGTCATCGGATCACCTATTGTTAAAAATGCTACATTTTTACCTTTTTCCAATTCAGCACTTATTACATCCGCATTATTTTTTCTAAAAACTTTTCTCGCTTCCACATCCCTTATCATTGGAAACTCCAAAAATAGCTGCTCTACTTCTGGTTTTACATATTCTTTTACAATATTAAAGGCTGTACTCCCTTCTCCGCTTTTTGCCTCAGGCAGTACTATCACATCTACTTCATGCAGTCTTTTTGCTGCTTTAACTGTTATATTTTCAGGATCTCCTACTCCTACTCCTATTCCATAGAATTTACCTAATTTACTAGCCATTTTTTCTCCTCTAATTTATTTTTTCTACACTATAAATATATTTTATTGCATTTTCAACTTCATCTCTTGAAGCAGAATAAAAATTAATAATTAATAAATAACCTTCAGTCATAATCCCGCAAGAAATAGAATAAGTTTTTTCATTATCTTCATAATAATCATATTCATAGCATTTATGTTTAAAATTTTCTATTTTAAAATCATTTAAATTCAATTTCTTTTCTTCTAATTTTTTATTATTTCCTAGGTCTATATTTTTAATGCTTTTATCAAAAATTTCATATAAATCATGAACTGGTGCAATTAGTTTTGAACCATTTTCTAAATCTCTAAAGATATAAAAACTCGATGCTCTAATAATTAAATTGTTACCAGGTGGATAATATACATGATGTCCATCAACCTCATCTCTTTTTTCTAGCCAATTTTTAGGTAATTTTATGCTCCATTCATTTTTAATATTGAAAACTTTTCTATTCTCCATTGAATAAGCTGTAAATGAACCCAAAATTAATATAAATAATGAGAATATTTTTAAATTCATAATAAATCTCCTAATTTTTTCTATTTCTTCCATCCAGTACTTTATCTTACTAGATATTCTCCCAACAACCACTCCAAAGCATTTACAACCTTTATTCCGTCATAGTCAGTATTTACCATTACATCATCTAAAGTTATAAGATACTTTGGATAATTATCCTTAATATTTTTAAAGGCATCCAATTCCCTTTTTAAAGTATTTTCATCTAAGACAGTCAAAGCAACCTGATAATACTCAATTTCATTTGAATTAATAACAACAAAATCAATTTCATTTTTATCAAACTGCCCAACATATACATTGTCTTTTCTTCTAAGCAGTTCAAGATAAATTACATTTTCCAGTATATGCCCCATATCTATATTTCTATTACCTAAAATCATCTGTCTAAGCCCTAAATCTGTAACATAATATTTTGATAATGTAGATAGAAATTCTTTTCCTTTTATATTATATCTGCTAACTTCATGCACAAGTAAACTGTCAGTAAGCCCTCTAATATATTTTTCAATAGTTTTTACATCTGTTTTTCTTCCCATTGAAGTTAAAGTATTCCCTATTTTTGAAAGCGAAGTCAAATTACCGATATTATCAAATATATATTTAACAACACTTTCAAGTCTCATCACATCTGAAATTTTCAATCTTGCAACTATATCCTTTAAGAGTACAGAGTTATATATCCCACTTAAATATTCATGTATATTTTTCAAATCACTGTCTAACTGTAAAGTATAAGGAAATGAACTGTTTACTATATATTCATTATAATATTGTATAAGTGTTTTTAACGTCCTATTTTCCTTTTGCTCCAGTTTTTCATACTCTAATTTAGCCTGATAATACTCCTTAAAGGATAAAGGTAGCATTTTCAGTTCTATATAACGCCCACTTAAAAGGGTTGCCAGCTCGCTTGACATAAAATAGGCATTAGAGCCTGTTATGTATAAATCTGTATTTTCTTTTATAAAAAGGCTGTCTACAACTTTTTCAAATTTATCCACATGCTGAATTTCATCTAAAAATATGTAATTTTTTTTATCTCCAATCATTTTAGATTTTATATATTCGTAAAGTTTTTTATAATCTGTAAGCTCTTCATAATCCATATCTTCAAAATTTATAGATATAATCTGATTTTTTTCAACTCCATTTTCAAGCAGAAAATCTTTATATATCTCAAAAAGAGTCGATTTCCCACATCTTCTTACACCAGACACAACCTTTATTATTTGTCTGTCTTTTGATTTTACTAAAAAATCTAAATATTCTTTTCTATCTATCCTTATCATTTTAACACCTCATTTCCTTTTAAATTATACCCCTTTTTTATTTAAAAATCAATTTTTACGGAATACAGTCCTGTTTTTCTATAAATTGTTAAAGTTTAAGGAATATATTTCATAAATTTTGGAGTTTTTAATTTTTTAAGGAATGTAATCCTATAATTTAAAAATTATCAATGAGGTTTTACTAACTTTTACTTCTTCGTAAATTTAATTAAACTTTTTTATAAACTATATACATCACAGTATATAGCCCGATTTTTTGCTCTGTTGGCAATAACTATAACAACCTCTCTATCCTTAAAGCTATTTTTTAAAAATTATCAAAAAAGTGCTTACTTTGCCCTATAACTTCTTTTTCAGCTGATAAAATCAATGTTTCTACTTCTAGATTCCATCCATTTTTTCTGCAATGTTCCTCACATTTTTGTTTTGCTTTTTCAGCTAGCAAGTTAAAGACTTCTTTTTTTTCAATGTACCCAGAAGCCTCTTCAGTTGTATTCGATTCCAGAATTTTATAGACATTTTCCAGCTTTTCACCCACTAACAATGCGTTTGCAGCCAAAATTTCCATTTTTGCATCAGAAACTCGACTGTGTGTATGAAAAATTCCTCCTGCCACTTTTACAAATTTTCCTAATTCTCCAATAAAATAAATTTTCTTAACTTCAAATTCACATGCCTTGTCAAACATATATCCCACAAAATTACTGATTACAACACCTTCTTCAGCTTTTTCTGGAAATTCCTTTTTCAAAAACATTTTTCCTCTATTTCCAAAAAGAAATATCGCTGTTTTTGTATTAAAATATGTTAAATTTTGCTTCAGCTCTATTGCAAGGGAAGCCTTCCATGACTCTTCAGACATCGGACGTACAATTCCCATTGTTCCAAGAATAGAAATTCCGCCAATAATTCCTAATTTCCCATTCATTGTTTTTTTGGCAGCTTCTTCACCCAGAGGCACGCTAATTTCAACGTCTACTCCTTTTCCAGACGGAAGAAGTTCCTTCACAATACCAGTCAGCATTTTCATTGGCGTTGGATTTATTGCTGATTTTCCAACTTCGACAGGAAGTCCGATTTTTGTGACTTTTCCGACTCCTTTTCCTCCAAAAATATTGATTTTATCATCTTCTCTAAAACTTACTTTTGATATGATTTCTAGACCGTGTGTTGCATCAGGGTCATCTCCCCCATCTTTTATGACAGTTGCTGTTGCATAATCCTCTGTCTTTTCAAAAGACTTAATCTTAATTTTTATCTTTTTACCTGCTGGAACATCTATTTCAACTTCTTCGACTTTTTCAGCTTTTCCTAGTAAAAGTAACAGTGCCGCCTTAGTCGCTGCTGTTGCCGAACTTCCTGTGGTATAGCCATATCGCAGTTTTCTACCGTTAAAATATACATAATTTTCCATTTTTATTTCTCCACAATTATACTAAAATATATCTGAAAATGCTCAAAACTAATAAATTTTCAGTGTTTTTGATTAAATAAAATCAAAATACTAAAAATAAAATAAATTTTGGATTTTCAGATATTTACAAATTCATTTATTAATTATTAAAATATTTATCTCTTTCATACATTTGATAAAGGATTCCGTGCATTACACCAACTGCAACTGTACTTCCACCTTTTGTTCCATTTGTTCGTATAAACGGAACATTATATTTTGAAAGTTCTGCTTTAGATTCAGGACATCCCACAAATCCAACTGGAACTCCAACTATCAATTTCGGTACATTTTCCCCTTCTTTTTCCATTTTTTCAAGTAATGTAAACAATGCTGTTGGAGCATTTCCGATTACAAAAATTTTTGTTTGCGAATCTTTTAACGCTCTTTCCAATCCAACCATCGAACGTGTAATTCCTCTTTCCTTCGCTTCTCTAGCCACATCTGGATCTGCCACTAGACAATATGCCTCTGCTCCAAATTTTTTCAGACCATTTTTATTCAATCCATTAACAATCATGTTTGTATCACAATAAATTTTGCAATTTCCAGATTCTAACGCTTCCTTTGCTGATTCAATTGGATTATTATGAAATTCAACAATGTTCACATAATCAAAATCTCCAGTTGTATGAATCAATCTTTTTACGATTAATTGCTCTTCTTCACTAAAATGGTCTGCTTTCCCAGCCAACCCTTCTGTAATCATCTCAAAACTCCTTACCTCAATCGATTTTGGATCTTTAATATATGACATAATTTATTCTCCTTTTATTTATTTGAATATGTTAATAACTTTATTTTTTACTTTTGTTTATTTAATAATATTTTTTCATCTATATTTCTAATTTGTTTTCACGCAAAAGCAATGAACAACGTACTCTTACTTGAAAAAGCTACAGCTTTTCTATCAAGTATTTAAAAAACTCTATATTTGAATAAAACGAAATATGCGGGTATCCTGCTAGAAGACTATTTTTTCTATATCCGCAAACCCAATTTCTTCCATCATTTTTTTCTATTTTATAAAATTTTTCTTTTTCATTATCTACAGAAATTTCTGAATAATGAAATTCGTGTCCTTTTGTACAAATTCCATTTTCGGCTTTTATATTTATATATCCAAATCTTCCGATATTCAGCCTATTTTTCATAGAAATTTCCACATCTATCAGTCCACAGAAATCTCCACTATTTCCATCTAGCAAATTCAGTTTATTTGTTAAGTAGATAAATCCGCCACATTCTCCGTAGATTTTTACTCCATTTTCATAAGCCTGCTTTATACTTTCCTTCATAGATACATTTTCAGACAATTCTTTCCAGTAAAGTTCAGGATAACCTCCGCCAAGATAAATCATATCAAGATTTTCTGGTATTTTTTCGTCTTTTACAGGGCTAAATTCTACTATTTCTAATCCTGAAAATCTCATCAGTTCCAGATTTGACTCATAGTAAAATGAAAATGCACCATCTTTAGCAACTCCAACACGTTTTCCTTTATATTTATTCTTTAAGTCCTTTATTGGCTCAAAACTGTCCATACTGCTTTTTGTTTCAAATTCTTCTGCTATTTCGTAAATTTTTTCTAAATCTAAGCAATTTTGTGCAATTTCCTTAAACAGCTGTTTCTTTTCCTCAAGCTCTTTTGAACCTTTCAATTCAAAAGCCTGTTTTAATCCCAGATGTCTGCTTTCCACCGATAATTTCTCATTTTTCGGCAAATATCCTACGCATTCTATCCCCGTAAATCTTTCTACCGCTTCCTTCAAGTTCAAGTATAGTTTTTCAGAAGAAACATTATTTAAAATAATGCCCTTTATTTTAACATTTTTATCAAACAGCTTGAAACCCAAAACTTCGGCAGCTATGCTTGTGGAGATTCCTTTTGCGTTAACTACAAGAATTACTGGTATATCAAGTATTCTTGATACATGAGCTGTACTAAAATTATCCTTTTCATGCCCAATTCCATCATAAAGCCCCATAACTCCCTCAACTATAGCGATATTGCTTCCTTTCGCTCCTGTTTCAAATATATGCCTTAACGTACTTTCATCAAACATAAAAGCATCTAAATTACGAGATTTATTTCCCGTGAACAACTCATGATAACCAGGGTCGATGTAGTCTGGACCAACTTTAAAAGGTGCCACATTTTCAAAAGCTGACATCAATATGCTGCTTACTGTAGTCTTTCCACCACCACTCATTGCTCCCGATATAAGTATTTTTTTCATAGCAAGTTTTTTTCCTCCAAAAATTTATAATAATCATTTTCATCAAGATTTTTATACTTGAGATAACTTTTTATTTTCAGTACATTTGGAATATTCAAATTTAATTTCTTCAAAAATTCAAAATCCTCAAAAACCTCGTCCCTGCTCCCTTGCCGTACAATTCTCCCTTTTTCAAGGACATAGATATAGTCAGCAAATTCATAGGCAAAATCTGTATCGTGAGTTGATACCACCATTGTTTTTCCTGCTTTGGAAAAATTATCTAGAATTTCTGATACTCTTTTTGTATTTTTAGAATCAAGCCATGCAGTTGGCTCATCTAGAATAAGAAGTTCTGGCTCCATTGCCGTAATTGCAGCTATTGAGACCCTTTTTTTCTGTCCATAGCTCAGATGATGACAAGGTCTATCTTTTAAATCTGTTATATTGATTTCTTCCATTGCCCTGTTTACATTTTTTTCTACTTCCTCTTTAGAATATCCAAGATTTTCAGGTCCATAAGCTACTTCCTGAAATACTAAAGGGGCAAAAATCTGTATTTCAGGATCCTGAAAAATTATTCCGACTTTTTTTCTCAATTCTTCCAGATTTTTCTTTTTATGTTCTATTTTTTTCTCTTCAAAATAAATATTTCCCTTTTGTGCTTTCAAAAGTCCATTCATTATTAAAAATAATGTTGATTTTCCTGAGCCATTTTCCCCAAGAAATAATGTTTTTTTCCCTTTTTCAATATTCAAAGTCACATCTTTTAGAGCCTCTGTTTCTTCGTCGTATGAAAAAGTTATATTTTCAAGTCTAAGCATTGTATTTTACCACCAAATATAAATTTATTATAACTATTATTATTACGAATATTATTTCAAACCCAATTTTTTTATATTTTCTATGAGAAAAAATAAACTCCTTTCCCATTCTTGATTCCACAGCCTTTATAGAATTCAGATTATAGTAGTATGTTTTTTTTAGTATAGCAACTACTAACATCGGAAATGACTTCATCCCATTTTTAAAACTGCTATATCCTAGCCTTACTTCCTGTGCATTATGTAATTTTTCCTTATTTTCAAATAATAAAAATATATATCTATAAATTAATAAAAACATTTCCCTAAATATTTTAGGAAATTTCAGCTTTGCAAATATATAGTCCAAATCTATAATTGGAGTAGAACAAATAAGGAAATAAACTACAGCTATCGAGGAAAATGAACGTAGCAAAAATGTCCATATATCCGCTTTTATAAACAGCAAGGAAATTACAGTTGTCAAAATAAATAAAGCCGGAATAAAGTTCAGCTTTAACAAGTCACCTATTTTCACTTTTACGACAAACAAAAGAAGTAAATTAAACAGTATAAAATTAAAAACAAATACTATTTTACTTCCAGTATAAAGTAAAAATACTAATGTCGTCATTGACAATATAAACTTTACTCCGGGGTTTATATTTTTTATGGGATTTGTGTAAGATACTTTATCTATTAGCATTTTTTCTTTCACCTTTGAAATAGCCTAATACATACCCTACAATTCCTGCACCAAATGCCGCCTGTAATGCAAACAGCAGACTTTCAGTTTCATCTCCTGGTAATTCTATTAAATTTTTAGCCCATGGCTCATAATCAGGTTTTATAGTTTTTATTACTTCTTCTCCCTTGTCATCAGATCCGCCAAATTCAGATTTTACGAGAAATAAAGGAATAACACCTATTAAAATTATTGCAATTATTAAAATAATATTCTTTTTAAATACACTTTTGTTTTTATTTTCCGACATTAAGCTTCCACCTCTTTTACGCTATATTTTTCAAGTATATTCATCACCACGTTTGTAAGTAGCCCTTCGATAACTGCAAGAGGAACCTGAGTTACTGCAAATACCGCTCCAAATTTGATAAATGAAGCAACTACTCCACCTTGTGGAGATGGATATGCAAGTGCAAGCTGAATTGATGTTACCACATAAGTCGCAAGATCTCCTAATGCTGCTGCCAAAAATACCGCTAACGCCTTATTCTTTTTCTCAAATCCTTTATACACTAAATATGATACAATTGGTCCTGCAATTGCCATTGAAACAGCGTTTGCTCCCAAAGTTGTAAATCCTCCGTGTGCAAGCAATCCTGCTTGAAATATTAATACGATTGTTCCAAGAATGGAAGTTACAAAAGGTCCGTATAATATAGTAGATAGCCCTACTCCTGTAGGATGTGATGAACTTCCTGTAACTGATGGAATTTTTAGTGCCGACAATACAAATATAAATGCACCCGCTAATGCAAGCGTCATTTTTTCCCGCACGCTCCCTTTAGAAACAGATTGAAGCTTCTTTATTCCTATTATCCAAAACGGAATACACACTGCAAACCATACTATAACCCAATTTAAAGGTAAAAAACCTTCCATAATGTGCATTGAATAACCATTTACACCTATTAACAGCATGCTGGTTAAAACCAAAAACAATAATGTTCTCTTTTTCATTTTCTCTCCTTCTCCAAATTTAATTTAACCTTCGGCAAGTTCCAAAAAAAAATCAGCCAAAGCTGAAGCCAATACACGTCAAAACTTCCACAACAATAACTATATCACCATCGTATAGTACGCTTATGGAACAAATCACCGTTGATTTATTTTTACATTGATGTATATTAAATCTTCCCTTCCCAGAAAATTTTATATAAAAAATTATTAGGCAAGTCTCCTGACTAACTTCATCCTACTCGTACCCTTCCCAAAATATCCAAGATATCTCAGTGGTTTTATGTACTTTCGTCAGCTTCACAGTAGTGGGGGCTGTATCGGATTCTAACCGATTTCCTTATTAAGTTTGTAAAACACCTATAATTCTTTACTATTATTATACTCTCTTTCTTATATTTGTCAACCCTAAAAAAGGATATTTTTTTCAAATTTAAATAATTTATTAATATGATATTGGAGTATACAAAATATTGTTGACAAATATTATAAAATAATTTATAATAAGTATACATATAATATAAGGAGGAAATATAATGGAATTTAGTTTTACTTTAAAAATCAAAGCAAAAAAAGAAGATGCATGGGAATACTATGCAAATATTGAAAAATGGTATGATTGGGAAAAAGATTTAAAAAATATCACATTAAAAGGTGAATTTAAGACAGGTTCATGTGGAACTATGGAACTTGAAGGAATGCCCCCTATGGAATATAAACTTACTCTTGTAAAACCTTTTGAAGAATTTTGGGATAAAACAGAAACTCCATTTGGAGATATTCTTTTTGGTCATCAAATAATTGATAACAACGATGGAAGCATAAATATAAAACATACTGTAATTTTGGACAGTGAAGATGAACAGCATTTAGAATTTTTAAGCCAAGTTTTTTCAGATGTCCCTCAATCTATATTTATTCTAAAAAATTACTTGGAAAGATAAGGTGATTGGTACTTGTTTACATCAAAATATAAAGATAATTCAGAAAAATCAACAGGATTGTTATTTATGAGGGTATACAATAAATGGCATTCTATGATAAAAAAAGAACTAAAGAAAATGAACTTAACACACCCTCAATTTGTTGTTTTAGCTTCCCTTGCTTATTTATCACAAGACAGCAACGAAGTCACGCAAGTTATGATTTCAAAACTCTCAGGAATAGATGTTATGACAGTATCTCAAATATTAAATTTATTAGAAAAAAATGATTTTGTAAAAAGAAAGGAACATTCAAGAGACACAAGGGCAAAAGCTGTTATTTTAAACAAAAAAGGAGAAGAAATATTACAAAAAGCCGTTCCGTTAGTTGAGCAAATCGATGAAATTTTTTTCGAAAAGTTAGACACTGATGAAGAACAATTTAAACATTTTCTTGTTAGACTAAATGAAGAATAAGAAATATTATAATTAATAAATATGTCAAAATTACCATTTTTATTATTATATTTAAAATTCAAAAAATAAAACAGAATTTTATTCAAAAGGATTATTGACACCAAAATGTTGTAGTCCTTCTTTTTTTTATGATTTATCAATATATTCAAAACCAAAATAACTTAGTTTTAATACATAAGATAAAAAAAGAACCGTGTTGATTTTCAAGTTTATTAAAACTTTCCAATGTTTTATTTTGTCAATATATAAAATAATTAACGTCTTTTACAACTATACTCAAACCTATTTAAAATTAAACTACTAAAAATTATATAAATTTAGGGTTTGAGTAAAATAGTCATAGCCTTTTGAGTTTAGTTTTAAAGCAGTTTTACTATATTATTCAAATTTATTAAGTTAAAAAATTTCAATAAAGATAATTTTTAATTTTTCAAGATTTTTTATTACTTTTTACCACGTATAATTGCTGTAATTTCATTATAATCTTGATTATTTATCTCGTTACTTTCTTTATATTCCAGTTCTGAAATTTCATAAAATTCTTTAACATCATTTAGAAAAAAAACATCTTTTAAATCAAATTCTAAAAAAATATCTCCCAATGCCTGAAAATGTATTGCCATACTTCCTGATGGCAAATAGCAGGCACAAGTTATTAGAGTGTATCCTCTTTCTTTATCAAAGTTATCAAAAATTTTTCCTGCATGTAAGACATCTGTTTTTTTGTCAAATCCTATATCTATATTGTATGCTGTTAATCCTGTTATTGTTAATAAAGAAGACTTTAAATAAAAATTTCTAGTTTGATGCCGATTTAACATTTCTTTTAAAGTTTCAGGTAATTGATTGTATGTGCTATCCGATAAATCTAAATTAGTAGTATAAGTTCCTATAATCATTTTATCATACATAATAACTGGAACACTGCAAAAAGACTCAAATAAGTCTAACTCAAAATTATTAAGATCTTTAAATTGTAATTTTATTTTCATTTTGACTATCTCCTATATTTTAATATTTTTTTTATAAATCCAAGTTGCTCAAAATCCAATTTCTTCTTAAAAAATTCCTCATATATTTTTAAATTTCGTCGTGTTACTGTGACACACTCAATCAAAAAATACTTGTCAAAAAAATTTAATAATTTAATGAAACTTATTTAAACCAAACTCAAAAAAAGGTAGAAAGTCTTTCCACCCTTTTTATTTTTTCTTATAATGAGAACCGCATTGCAAAAACCAGATTTCACCATTTTCTATTATAAACAATTCTATTTCCTTCATTAATTCTCCTGCTCCAGTAGCCAGACAGTTCATGCTTCAAGCCTTCAGGTTTTCCGATACCATCATATCCATTTCTATCAATGTCTTTTATAAGTTCCAATATTTTTTTGAAAACTTTCTTATCATTTTTCTGCCAGAAAAGAAAATCTTCCCATGCTTCATCAGACCATCTTTTTACCATTACAGCACCTCGTGAACTGTTCCACCAGTTTTTTCAATTTGTTCCTTTGCTTTTAGAAGTCTTGTGATATTTTCTTCACTGTAGAAATAATCGTCTTTTTCTGACAAGTCAATTTCCAGTTTTCTCTCTCTAACCAATTTTTTGGCTGCCATTGTAAAAAAAACAGGTAGTGTTATTCCCAGTTCTTCGCATACATTTTCCAAATCAAATTTTAAATTATCGTCTAATTTAAATGCATAAGTTGTTTTACTCATTTTTATCACCCCTATACATAAATATATATAACAATTATAGCATAAAAATTATAAAAAATAAAACTTTTGTTATATAAATAACAGTAAAACTACTTAACTTCGACCATTTCTCCACGTACAGGAAAAATTGCGCTCAATAACGACTTTGTATATGGATGTTTTGCTTTTTCAGAAATTTGTCCGCCTTCTATTACTTCCACCACATCTCCGTGATACATTACTACGATTTCGTGTGCAAAAGATTCTATTAATGCAATGTCATGGCATATAAAAATCATTGTTATGTTTTTTTCTTTTTGTAGCTTTACAAGAAGTTCCACTATGTTTTTTTGAATGGAAACATCAAGTGCGGAAGTTGCCTCATCGCATATAAGTATCTCAGGCTCAAGCGAAATTGCTCTTGCGATTCCAAGCCTTTGTCTTTGCCCACCGCTCATATTTTGTGGATACTTTGTTACAAATTCTTCGGGCAAGTCAACCATTTTAAGAAGTTCTATAGCTTTTTGCTTTCTTTCCGGTCTTTTTAGTCTTCCGTAGTTCATTAATGGCTCTGTGAGGATTTGCATAACGTTCATTTTTGGATTAAAAGCTGACCATGGATCTTGAAATACTATCTGGATATTTTGTCTATTTTCCCACACTTTCTGTTTTGTAAACTTGCTTATATCCCTTCCATGATACAAAATCTCTCCAGAAGTTGGCTTTTCCAAGTCCATAAGCATATTTACAAGTGTTGTTTTTCCTGATCCTGATTCTCCAACAATCCCCAAAGTTTTTCCTTTATGAATTTTCAAATTTACCTTGTTACAAGCCACTACTTTTTTATCATTTGATTTTTCATAAATTTTTGTAAGGTTTTTTGTTTCAAGAATTACATCATTAATATTAGACAAGCCTTTCACCTCCAATTTCAGGCACAGCTTCTAGCAATTTTTTAGTATATTCACTTTTTGGATTTTCTATAACTTCATTTTTATTACCTGCATCAACGATTTTTCCATTCTGCATAACAATTATTTTATCTGAAATATATGCAGCAACTCCAAGATTATGAGTTACCATTATGATAGAAGTGTCAAATTTTTTTCTGAGATCCATTATTTCCTTCACTATTTGAGCCTGTGTTATAACATCTAATGCACTTGTAGGCTCATCTGCCAGAATAATTTTTGGACGGAAAGTTAGTGCCATTGCTATTCCTACACGCTGTTTCATTCCACCTGACAGTTGGTGCGGATAGCTTTTCATAATGATTTCAGGCTCTTCTAAGTTTACTTTGGAAAACATATCTTTTGATTTTTCTTCAGCTTCTTTTGTTGATATTTTGGAATGTGTCTGAATGTATTCAACAAACTGTTTTCCTATTTTTCTTATTGGATTAAGAGTTCCTCCTGAATCCTGTGAAATCATTGTTATTTCAGTCCCTCGCAGTTCCCTCCATTGATTAAGGCTTTTATTTAGCATTGACTCTCCATTATAAATTATATCGCCTGATATTATTTTTCCTCCATTTGGCAATAGTCCCAAAATAGAAGAAAGAACGGTAGATTTTCCACTACCGCTTTCCCCAACTATTGTTATTATTTCACCTTTTTTCGATGAAAGAGAAAAATTTTCAACTACTGGAGGTTTATCCCCATACTGAATTGTCAAATCTTTTATCTCCAACATAAATTCTCCTTAATTAACTTTTGCAACATCTTTTGTTATCCAATAATAGTCCATTGGATACATTTTAAGTCCTGTTACTACTTTATTACTATAAAGGAATGTTGTTTCATATCCAAAGAATAATGTGGCTGCATCATTCATTATTAATTGCTGTATTTTTACAATCAGGTCTCTTCTCTTAGTTTTGTCAAATTCTCTTGATAATTCTTTCAACAGTTTATCAACTTCTGGATTTGCATACCCTGTCTGATTTGTTTTTACTTTACTATCCCAGTTTTCTGTCAAATATTTTTCAGGATCTCCTGTATTTGCAGCAAGTATATTCCAAATCATTAAATCAAAGTTAGAATCATCTCTCATAGTTAAAAGAGTTTCATAACTTACAGGTTTTAATGTCACTTTTATTCCAATTTCCTTCATATCAGCCTGAAATGCCTGAGCATAAATTCCCAATTCTTCTCTACTTGTATAAATTACAAAGTTCAAGTCAAGTTTTGATCCGTCAGGACGTTCCAAATATCCATCTCCATCTCTATCTTTGTATCCAGCATCTGCCAGTATTTTTTTAGCACTTTCTGGATTATACGCATTTTCATCTTTTAATTCATTAAATCCGTAGTCCAAAGTTGGAGGAACTGGTGCTTTTCCAGGAGTTGCTCCACCTTGTAATAAATTTTGTGTATAGTTTTGTCTATTTGCACCTCTTATTATTGCTTCTCTTAATACTTTATCTTTAAGTCCTTTAGTTTGGTTCATAAAAGCATAAGTTGATCTAAGCGATTTCAATTCATTTATTATAATATTTTTATCCCCTTCAAAATCAGCTTTATTAGTAACCTTCAAGTTGTATGCCACATCAATTTCTCCTGATTTTAATGATAATGCTCTTGTATTTTGATCATTTATATCTTTAAATGTTACTTTTGCTAATTTTGCTTTTCCATTCCAGTACTTTTCATTTCTTACAACAACTGTATGTTCACCAGGCTTGAATTCCTGAACAATAAACGGTCCTGTTGTTATTGGCCCTTTTTGTGCAAACTCATCTGTATTAACAGATGTATCTACAACAAGAAATAATGGATCTGCTAATGTTTGAGGCAATATTGCCACAGGTTCCTTTGTTTTTATTTTCAAAGTTTGTCCATTAGCTTCTATTGAGTCATATTTAAAATATGTTTCAGCTCTTTTATTTTTTTTAAAAGCTCTTTCAATTGATTTTTTTACTGCTTCTGCTGTCAATGGATGTCCATTTGAGAAAGTTACACCATCTCTTATTTTAAATGTCCATTCTAACTTATCATTGCTTAAATTCCAGCTTTCAGCAAGCAATGGCTGTAAATTCCCTTTTTCATCAAACTTTGTCAAATTTTCTCCTACACCATAACGAGTTATAACCCATCCAAAATACTGATCTGTTGGCTCAAGAGTATCTGCAAATGTAGTAACTCCTACCACCAATTCATCTGGATTGCTTTTACTTTTTGCACTTTTCCCTCCACACGCTACTAATAACGTGAATAAAGCTAAAATTAATACTAAAAATTTTCCTTTACGATTTTTTAACATTTGTCTTCTCCTTATATATTTTTATTTTTATAAACTATTCACTTTTTATATCGATTAAATCTCTTGCCGCATCCCCAAGCATATTAAATATAGTTACAACTATCACTATTGCCAATCCTGGATACATCATCATCCAAGGCGCGCTGCTAAGGGTTGTTCTACCTTCATTGAGCATTGCTCCCCATTCTGGTATCGGAGGCTGTGCCCCAAATCCTAGAAATGAAAGTGCCGCTATTTCCAGCATTAATGTTCCTATATCCGAAACTGCCGTTACTATCATCGTTGTAATCATATTTGGAATTATATATTTGAATATTACCGAATAATCCTTGCTTCCTGTTAATTTTGCAGCCTTTATATAAAGCTCCTGCTTTATTTTAAGAACCATACTTCTTGCAAGCCTTGCATATTTAGTCCACGTAACTGCCGCTATTGCAATAACTGAATTTTTAGGGCTTGGATTTAAAAGCCCCGCTATTGCTATAGCAAAAATTAATCCTGGAAATGCAATCATCATATCTCCAAATCTCATTATCACAGTATCTATTATCCCACCAAAATATCCTGCTACCACTCCAAGCACAGTTCCTATAAAAAAAACTATAAAAACTAATACTAAAGTCATAAATATTGAATATCTTGATCCATATATAATTCTTGAAAATAAATCTCTTCCAAGATGATCTGTTCCGAAAATATACTGCCTTGATGGACGCCGTAAACTTGGAGCTATCATTTTAAAAGGGTTTTTTGGTACTATGACAGGCGCAAAAATTGCTATCAGAACCACTATAATCGCTAATGTCAAAAATACTGCCAACTGAATATTTTTTCTTTTCAATCTCAATTTTTCCAAAATCAGTCAACCTCCCCAACTCTCACATCAAAATACTTATACGAAATATCCACTGCTATATTTATTATAAGGTACAAGAATGCTATTATCAGAATATAAGCCTGTATTAATGGATAATCTTGGGCTACTATCGCTTTTATAGCCATTCTGCCCATTCCTGGCCAGTTATAAACATATTCTACAATTGCAGTCCCGCCTAAAAGACTTCCAAGAGAAATTCCTAAAAGCGTTATTATTGGCAACATTGCATTAGGCAGTACATGTTTCCATAAAATATCCCGCTCCCTTATTCCTCTCATTCTTGCCCCCGTTACATAACTTTTTCCCAGTTCTTCCAAAAATACGTGCCTTATTTGCCGTATATACTTAGCAGACATCGCTATTGCAAGTGTAAAGGCAGGTAAAATTGCAGAAACAAAATCCGTTTGCCCTCCTGAAACAGACACAAGTCCAAGCTGTACCCCAAATATACTCAAAAATATCAGTCCTAGCCAGAAACTTGGTACAGACATTCCTATAAAAGTTATCATTCTTATTAAATAGTCCTGCCATTTATTTTCCTTCACTGCTGCTAGTATTCCAACTGGTATAGAAATGATACACATTAAAAATAGTGATAAAAAGGATAAATATAATGTAGGTATAAATGCTTGTCCTATCTTTTGAATTACTGGTATTCTCAAAGAATACGATTTCCCAAAATTACCTTGCAGAACTCCAAAGAGCCATTTCCAATATTGAATATAAAATGGCTTGTCTACACCAAGTTCAGCTCGTGTATGAGCCAAAAGTTCGGGGGTTGGAATAAATCCAGATTCTGTCAGCATAACTTGTGCAGGGTCTCCTGGTGCTATATAAATCAGGCAGAAAGTCAAAAAACTTATTCCAAAAAGTACAATTAATATCTGAATAGCATATTTTACTATTTTTTTATTTTTCATCATTATTTTAAACTCGTGATATTTATCACTTTCTCCTTTAAAAATACGAATTTTTATTAAAATCATTATGCTTTTTTCGATTTACCAATTTACTAAATAAAGAAATTTAAATTATATTTTATAATTTTTATAAATAAAAAATTCAACTTCGAAAGTTGAACTAAATTTTATATATTAAAACAGATGAATAGTATTTATGCAGATTTACACCAGTTTTTATATATTAAATTTTCCCCTTCCCGAAAAATAAAATTTTTTAATATAGGCAAGTCTCCTGACTAACTTCATCCTACTCATACCCTTCCCAAAATATAATTATATTCCAGTGGTTTTTCAGTACTTTCGTCAGTATCACAGTAGAGGTGGCTGTACCAGATTCCAACTAGTTTCCTTATTAAGTTTTACAACACCTATAAAATTATAAATTTAAAATTATTCTTTTGCTATATTAATAAACTTCTTCTAATTTATCCATAAACATTTCACGTATAAACTGATATTCTCCCATTCCCTTTAATAAAGGTGTTACTTCGTATCCTTCATTCTCAAGAACAGTTTTCCATGAATCATCCTCATCAGAAGCCATATCATTTTTGGCATGATCTCCTGCCACAATCATAAACGGCTTTAACAGTATTTTCTTAAATCCTCTTCCTTTTAACTTTTGGATAACATCTTCAATCGTCACTTTTCCTTCAACAGTTGCCACAAAAATATTATCTTTTCCAGCTTTCTCATATTCCTCTTGAAGCCGTTGATATGTACTGTCTGCGGCACTTTCAGATCCATGACCCATAAATACAATGGCATCGTTTCCTTCAAGATTGTTAAATTCTTCATTGCTCACAACTTTTTTAAAGTCTTCATCAGTTGCTAAAAGTGGTTTTGAAATTTTTCCATACTTGTTATTAAGTTTTGAATACTCAATTCCATCTAGAATATGTAAAGACATTGTAATAATCTCATCATATCCTTTATTTTTTAAAGCTTCTAACCCTTCCTCCTGATCAAATATGTGGATACCTTCTTTTCTTTCCACTATTCGTCTTATAACTCCTGAAGTGTAGGCTCTTTCCACATTTTCAGTTCCATATTTTGCTTCCACTTCTTTTTGAATCGAGTCAAGACATTTTTCTCTTGTATCCTTATGCGATGTACCAAAACTTGTTACTAAAATCGCCTTTCTCATAAACACTTCCTTTCCATCTAAAATTATTTACCTTACTGAATCTTTTAAATTTGATTATCAAACTATTCTATATATTTATATTATAATCGTTTTTTTCTTCTTTTGCAACTATTTTTTTAAATTTATTTAACATTTTTTCTACTGGATATAATTTTTTTGCTTTCCCTCAAACCTATTATTTATAGTCATCTTTTTCAATTTTCTTTGAAAATTATATTTTTATAGTAAAATTTAGATTAAATAAAAAAGGTATATAAATATATATACCCACATTTTAAATCTTTAAAATTTATTTTACTTTTGATTTTACATTTTGAAATAATCCTTCTACAAATTCTGCTTTAGTTGTATCACTTCCAGAAATTTTTACAGTTCCTACTATTTCCCGTGCAAAAGGGTACACATTGTAAGTCCATCCATTCTTTGTAGTAATTTGACGAATATTTTTATTTTCTGATGCCGCTACTTCTGTAACTTCTACCTGTCCTTTGTATTTGTTTTTTTCAAATAATTTCAAAATGCTTACAAGTGCAGATTCATCGTGCTTTTCTATAATAAACTCAACTTTATCTGCTCCTGAAAGGTTTTGATACATCTGTTTTGCAAAATCTCCGTCCTTTTTCATTCCAAAAAGAAGATTTGCAAGTCCTCCTCTATTTATTGTTCCTGATATTATTGGACTTTCATAATTGTCATTAATAACTCCAATTACAACTTTGTCAAAAGCTGAAAACGATAGTGTTCCAAAAATAATAAATAATGCTAAAATTAACTTTTTCATTTGTGTCTCTCCTTTTTTATTTTCTCCAGTTTTATAAAAAATTTTAGTTGATATTATATTTCTATCTTCTTCTGCCCTTCATAAATCCCCCACCAAGTCCTGGAATACCGCCACTGTTAAACATTTTCATCATTTGTTTCATTTGTTCAAACTGCTTTATCAATTTATTTACGTCATTTACCTGAACTCCGCTTCCTTTGGCAATTCTCATTTTACGGCTTCCGTTTTTTAGAAGTTTTGGATCACGTCTTTCCTGAACTGTCATTGAAAAAATGATTGCTTCGACCTTTTTCATTTCCTTTTCAGCCATTCCCATGTCAATCATGCTAGTGTCAACTCCTGGTATCATTTTCATAATTCCAGCAATTGATCCCATTTTTCTTATCATTTTAAACTGCTTTAAAAAATCTTCAAAGTCAAACTGGTTCTTTCTAAATTTTTCTTCCATTTTCTTGGCTTCTTTTTCATCAATAGCTTCCTGTGCCTTTTCTACAAGTGAAACAACATCTCCCATTCCAAGAATACGTGAAGCAAGCCTGTCTGGGTGAAATGGTGCGATATCATCCAGTTTTTCCCCTTCACTTATAAATTTAATTGGCTTTCCTGCAACTTCCTTTACTGAAAGGGCAGCCCCTCCACGAGTATCTCCATCCAGTTTTGTAAGTACAACCCCAGTAATATCAAGCTGTTCATTAAACTCTTTTGCCACGTTAACTGCATCCTGTCCAGTCATTCCATCAACTACAAGCAAAATTTCATTCGGATTAAAACTGTCCTTTATATCTTGCAGTTCATTCATAAGCTGTTCATCAATGTGCAGTCTTCCCGCCGTATCAATAATAACATAAGTCGCATGCTCATTTTTTGAAGCCTCAATTCCCTGTTTTACAATTTCCACCGCATCTGTACTTTCATCAATCGTAAATACAGGAACTTTCACTTGCTCTCCTAATACCTTCAATTGCTTTTTCGCAGCAGGTCTATAAACATCTGCCCCAATCAGAAATGGTTTTTCCCCTTTCGATTTTAAATGTTTTGCCAATTTTCCAGAAAATGTAGTTTTCCCAGCTCCTTGAAGTCCAGAAAGCATTACAATAGTTGGATTTTTATCAGCTTTTGCGATTGAAACATTTGATCCTCCAAGCACTTCCACAAGTTCATCATTTACAATCTTGATAAATTGCTGTGTAGGATTAACTCCGCTAATAACATGTTCTCCCAACGCCTTTTCCCGAATTTTTGCTACAAAGTTCTTAGCCACTCCATAGTTTACATCCGCTTCAAGCAATGCTAGCCGCACTTCCCTTAAAGCATCCTTCATATTGCTCTCTGTCAACTTTCCCTGTCCGCTGACTTTTTTAAATATATCCTTAAATCTGTCTCCTAAATTATTAAACATTATTAATTTTTCTCCTTGATTTTGTATATTTTTTTAATTTTACTGTGTATAGGATAACATATTATGGGGAAAAAGACAATAAGCATAGCAGGTTATTTATGAATTTACAAAAAATATGATTTAATAAATGAAATTCAAATAAAAATCATAAGAATAATAAACTTTTATTCACTAAAATATATCCAATCCTTTAAAATCAGACTAATTAAAGACTAATAAATCGGGATTTTGAGCTTATATTCTAAAATAATTTTAAAAATAAGTTTATCATAAAACTAGAAATGAGGTAAATAAATATGAAAAAAATAAATTTTATAAAAAAAGAAAATAAGAAATTTGCATTATTGTCAATGTTGTTCTTAATTTTAAGCTGTTCCAACAAAACTGAAAATAATTCTGAAAATAAAAGCAATACAACAAATGTTGAACAGCAAAAGACAATTTCTCAGGAAGAACTGCAAAAATATACTAAAAATGCGGTTCAAACTCAAGATGCCTTTGTAAGTGTTCATAACAGCGTAAAAGATTCGATTGTAAATATCAGAACTAAAAAAACAGTAACAGTAAATACTTATAACCCATTGGAAGAGTTATTATATGGACGTTCTGGAGGACAAGAAAAACGTGAATCAGGATCACTTGGTTCAGGATTCGTTGTCTCAAAAGATGGATATATTGTTACAAATAACCACGTTATCGATGGTGCAGATGAAATTTATGTAAAATTCTCAAATGGACGTGAATATCGTACAAAACTTGTAGGAACTTCGCCTGAAGTTGACATCGCTGTACTGAAAATTAATTCAAACGAGACTTTTAAACCATTAGAATTTGCAAATTCGGATCAAGTCCAAATCGGACAGTGGTCAATAGCCTTTGGAAATCCATTGGGATTGAACGACTCGATGACAGTTGGAATTGTAAGTGCTGCAGGACGTAGCTCACTTGGAATTGAAGAAATAGAAAACTTTATTCAAACAGATGCCGCTATCAATCAGGGAAATAGTGGAGGTCCATTAATTGACATAACAGGAAAAGTTATTGGAGTGAACACTGCGATTTATTCACAAAGCGGAGGAAGTGTAGGAATCGGATTTGCTATTCCAGCAAACCTAGTAATGACAGTAAAAGACTCAATCATCGCAAATGGTAAGTTTGAAAAACCATATATTGGAGTATATTTAGATAATTTAGATGAAAACAAAGTAAAAGCTCTTAACTTAAAATCATCAAACGGTGTATTCATCGGAAATGTTGTTCCAAATGGCCCAGCCGCAGCTGCAGGAATAACTAGAAATGATGTTATTACAGCTGTTGATGGAAAAAGTGTGAACTCTGCAGGTGCATTTGTTGGAGAAATAGCCGCTAAAAAAGTGGGACAAACTATAAAATTAACTGTCCTTAGAAATGGACAGTCAATAGAAATACCAGTAAATCTTATAAAAACTCCAAACGCTATTGAGCAGCAACGTATTATACAACAAAGACAGCAGCAGCAACTTGGAAGATAATAAAAAAGGCAAAAGAAGTATCCCAGTCATTGATTGGGATATTTTTTTACAAAATTAAAGCAATAAAAAATGGAGAAAACTCTTTGTCATAAGTTTAGCTCCATTTATTTTTTTATTTAGTTAATTCTTTTATTACTTCCAACGCTTTTTCGTAATCTGGATGTTCTCCAACTTCTTTTACATATTCTACATATTTAATAATTCCGTCTTTATCTACGATAACCGTTCCTCTTGACAATAATCTTAATTCTTTTATTACAAATCCATATTTTGTTCCAAAATCTAACTCTTTATGGTCTGAAGCCGTTAAAGCGTTTTTTATTCCTTTATCTGCACAATATCTTCCTAATGCAAATGGTAAATCAGCTGAAATTGTAAGCAGTTGAACATCATCTCCAAAACTTGCAGCTTCCTGATTAAATCTAGCCAGCTGTAAAGCACATACTCCAGTATCAACTGATGGAAATACTGCTATTACAACAACCTTTCCTTTATAGTCACTTAATTTTACTTCCTTTAATTCTGGTGATAAAACTGTAAAGTCTGGCGCTACTTCTCCAGCTTTCACTTCTGTTCCCACAAGAGTTACAGGATTTCCCTTGAATGTTACTTTATTTTTTATTTCTGCCATTATTCCTTCTCCTTTACTTTAATAATTATAATTTTTTAATTTCAAATATCTGTAAATAATTTTCATTACTTTTAAAAGTAAAATACCATAGCTTCATATAAAAACAAAACTTAAATATAACAATTATCATTGAAGAATTTGCTTTTAAAATAATTTGACTACATCTTTTATATTTACAACCATCTACTTTTTGTAATTATAACATATTTAAAATTATTTGTATAGAAAAATTATTTGATTTACAAATAAATTCATTTAAAAATATTATCTAAAAAGTCCATATAATATCCATACAACTCAAAAAATCAATTTTTGATAAAACCTATACCTTAAATAAAGGTTTTGACTTGTAGGGTTATACGGATGAATTTTGTATAACCAAAATATTTGTATTAATTATTTGGAATGTGTAAAAATGAAGGCAAAAAATATATTTTCAGTCTATTTAAATTTCAATACCTCTATACGCTAATATAATCTAAACTTTTAATATTTAATCTTTTTTTTATATTTAAAATTATACTTTTTTCTTTTTCTGTGTTTAAATAATAAGATATATTTAAAATCCAATATCCCAATTTTTCTTTTAAATTTTCTACATTGCATGATAAATATTTATCAATACATATTAAGTTCCACAACTCAGTTAATGCTTCAAAAAAATTATCAATTTCTGAAGGTTGATAAGATAAAATCTTTAGTATTCTTTCTTTCCATTCTTCTCTTGAAATATTATTTTCTGTGATATTAGTATTTATTAGTTTGATTTCATCATTTTCAATTTGATTATAGATATCTTTTAATATACCGATTTTATAACTTTCATTTAATTCTTTTTCTATTTTTTCTTTTCTTTGAAAAAAATTTTCCTTTATTATATCATCTATATCAAATTCAATATAAATATCTTCTTTAGTTTGTACGTATAATGAAAATACCTCATTTGGAAATATTCCATGTGTTTCAAACATCATCATTGTTTCATTTCTATTAAAATCTTCAAAAATTTTTTCCATTTGTATATCTGAACTAATTAATTGATATGCTGTTATCCCATTTATTTTTACTAGAGCATTTTTCAAATATAAAAAATTTTTAGCTACTAAATATTCAAAAGAAGTTTTGTATATTTCTTTTTTTAAACTTTCTGGTAATTGAATCCATATGTTTTTATTAATTTCAATACCAATATTTTTTCCATTAAACATGAGTAATCTTTTGTCATCGTATATATATGGAATACTACAATAAGCACCTAATACTTCTAATTCATTATTCCAACCATTTTGTAACTTTAATTTTATCTTCATAAATGTCCTTTCAAAAAATGTTATTTTGTTTTATCCTTTATCAACTCTAAATATCTAATACTATCTGTTTTAATCTGTTCTCCTTTGACAATAAGTCCTTGTTGTTCTTTCTTAACACTTAAACTACATACTATATTTCTTGTATTGTTCCATGATTTAGTAAAGTAATATTTTAAATATTTATTAGTTTGGGTACCTGTTATTTTTACCAATCCATTATCAGTGGTTATTCTTTGAATTTCTTCATTTAACGGATAAAATCCAAAAGGATTTTCTATAATAACTTTTGATTGCGAATTAGATGTAATATTATTTTTTACTTTCTGTTGCACTTGACTTGACAATACGCCTAAAATTTATTTCTTTTCTAAAATGTGTGTCATTCCCTGTTCCACTATATGCTTTATATGATCATCTTCCAGCGAATAATACACAACTTTTCCCTCTTTCCTGTACTTAACAAATCTTCCCTGCTTTAGGACTCTTAGCTGATGTGAAATAGCAGATTGAGTCATTTTCAAAAGATTTGCAATATCGTACACGCACATTTCTTCTTGAAATAAGGCACTTAATATTCTCATTCTAGTTGTATCTCCTAGTATCTTAAAAAAATCCGCCAAATCATACACAACTTCTTCTTCTGGCATCATTTTTTCGACCCTTTCCACAATATCCTTATGAATAGCCTTTATTTCATAATTTTCATTTTCTTCTTCGAGTATTTTATTCATTTTCCCTCCCAATTCTTGGAATATATACCGTTATTATACCACGTATTTAAATAAGTGCAAAATAAAACCTCCCCAGTTTAAACTAGGGAGGAAAAAGAAAGGAAAGATTTATTGACTATGTTTTTGTTTTTTAATATGCAGGTATACTAAGAACAAAGAAAAGTATCACTACAATAACAAACATAGACATACAAAATTTCTTTCCCATTTTATATCTACCTCCTTTCGAAGTAGTATCGGGGACGGCGAAGTCCCAATAACATTATGTGAAAAAAAATACCCTAGTTCAACACTAGAGTATCTTTTCCGCCTTTTATTTTTTTATACTTCGAAAGAAATATTTTCTTTTTTATTAAACTAATAATAGTATATGTTTACAATTTTGTCAACATTTTTTGTAAATTAGGAACAATAGGTAAATTATAAGTATAAATGTCACTTTTGTTGAATTTTATCCTAAGATAAAAAAAAGTGAAAATTCGTTAAAAAATTGTTATAATGTAACAAATTATTTTTGTATTTTTACTAAAAAATCTAAATAAAAATGATAATTTTAATAAAAAAGGAGAGACTTTATGAAAAGAAACAAATATAAATTATTAATTTTAGCCAGTATTACGGCTTTTTCTATTATTTCATTTGGATTATCTAACAAAAATATGACCAAAACACCTTCAAAACCTGATACTGAAGAAACATCTAAAAAAGCTGGTCTTACAATTTCGAAGGCAGAACTAGATGTTGTAGCTGATAAGATTTTTAAAAATGAAGCTGGAGGAAAAAAGGAGGATATCGTATATTGGAATACTGGAGAAGATTTTCCTTCTCTTGGAATTGGGCATTTTATATGGTACAGAGAAGGGCAAAGAGGAAAATTTGCAGAGAGCTTTCCACAGCTAGTAGCTTATTATAGGGCTCACAATATAAAGTTACCTAAGATTATGGAAGAAAATGAATATTCGCCTTGGGCAAACAGAGATGAGCTTTTTAGACAAAAAAGAATTTTGAACAAGGATATTATTGAATTGACAAATTTCCTTTATAATACGAAGGATATTCAAGTTTCATTTATTTTTGAGCGTCTTGAAAATTCTTTGGAAAAAATGCTTGAAATTGCTGATAATCCAGAAAATGTAAAAAAACAATTTTACCGTGTTGCAAAATCTCCAAATGGTCTTTATCCTTTAATTGACTATGTTAATTTCAAGGGAGAAGGAACTACAAGAACAGAAACTTATAAGGGAGAAGGATGGGGGCTTCTTCAAGTCCTTGAAAATATGAAAGGAACTGAAACTGGAAAAGCGGCTCTTATAGAATTTAGCAATTCTGCAAAATTTGTTCTTGAAAGACGTGTAAAAAATTCTGATCCTGAAAAAAATGAGAAAAAATGGCTAGCAGGATGGTTAAATCGTTGTGATACTTATAAAAATTAGTTTAATCAATTGAAAATTTTTAAAACAATATTTTATAAAGAAAGTAAATAAAGAAATAGTCTAAATTTTTATATTTAATTTTTAATATAAGTTTAGACTATTTTTATTTGTATTTTATTACTTAAAATTCAGTAAAATATATTGTATTTAGAGAATCATTATTTATCCATAAAAAAAATTAATAGTAAAAAAATATTTTTATAAATAAATTTGCTTGCAAATATTACTATATATAAGATATAATATACATATATAAAATTTTAGCGAAAGGAAGCGAGTATGAAAAATATTTTAAAGTTTTTAATTAAAAGAATCGCAATGGGGCTTGTAACGTTGTGGCTAGTTATTACTATTACATTTTTTCTAATACATATGTTACCTGGTGATCCGTTTCAAAGTGAAAAAGCGATTCCACCTAAAGTAAAGGAAAATCTAATGGCAAAATACCATTTGGATCGTCCACTTGGGGAACAATATGTTGAATATCTAAAAAACATAGCAAAAGGAGATTTGGGAGCATCCATGAAAGTTCGTGGAAGAACTGTTAATGATGTTATTAACAAAAGTTTTCTGACATCTGCAGATTTAGGAGCAAGATCTATTATATTTGCACTAGCTCTTGGAATTCCGCTTGGAATTATTGCGGCTCTTAAAAGAGGAAAATTTCAAGATAGGCTTTCAATGATTGTTGCAATAATTGGAATATCTGTTCCAAGTTTTGTATTGGCGGGACTTATGCAGAAGTATTTTGTTGATGTGCATAACGGTATTTTGATTGATAAATATAACCTACCTCTTGTAAGAATTTTGTTATCTGGATGGGACAGACCTGAGAAAAAAATATTGCCAGTTATTGCACTTGGACTTTACACAGTGGCATTAATTGCACGTTTATTAAGAGATAAAATGATAGAAGTAATGGGGCAGGACTATATAAGGCTGGCTATTGCAAAAGGAGTAAAACCAAAAAATATCGTATTTAGACACGCTTTAAGAAATGCAATTTTACCAATTATTACAATAATGGGTCCAACAATTGCGGCAGTTCTTACAGGGTCATTTGTAATTGAAAAGATGTTTTCAATTCCTGGATTAGGAAAATATTTCGTTGACAGTATCAATGACAGGGATTATACAATGGTACTTGGAGTTACGGTATTTTATGCAATATTCCTAATTGTTATGATGATACTTGTAGATATTGTATATGTTTTAGTTGATCCTAAAATTAAACTTGGAAAAGGAGATGAGGTATAGTGGCAGAAAACATAAAAAAAATCATAACTGAAAATGATTATATCCCAACACCTGAAGACTTTCAAATTGTAGGTCCTGACACTAATCAAAGCGAAGTAATCTACAAACCAAGTTTAACATTCTGGCAGGATGGATGGAGAAGATTCAAGAAAAATAAATTAGCTTTGTCATTTTTGGGAATAACTCTTATTTTCATATTTTTAGCAATATTTGGACAAAGTTTGACAAAATATTCTTATAGGGCTCAAGATTTATCAGCTAAATTTTTAAGTCCAGCGAAAGGGATTGCAAAAGGACATTATTTAGGAACTGATAATTTGGGACGTGATTTATTTGCAAGACTTTCACAAGGGATAAGAATTTCAATGGAATTATCTTTGATAACAGCTGCAATCTGTGTTGTTTTCGGAACAATTTATGGAGCTGTATCAGCATATTTTGGTGGGATTATTGACACGATAATGACTAGAATTGTAGAAATATTATTAATTATTCCATCAATGATTTACATAATTTTATTAATGGTTGTAATGGGAAACAGTGTAAAAACAATAATTATCGCAATGTCACTGACAAGATGGTTAAATTATTCACTGTTAGTACGTGGAGAAGTCCTAAAAATAAAGGAAAATGAGTTTGTATTAGCTTCAAAATCACTTGGTGGAAACTTTTTATGGATAACTCTAAAACACTTAATTCCGAATACATTAAGTGTAATAATAATAAGACTTACAACAGATATACCAAACATTATCTTTACTGAAGCATTTTTAAGTTTCATTGGGCTTGGAGTACCAATTCCACAGGCTTCACTTGGAAACTTGGTATTTGATGGTTTCGTAAATATGACTTCATATCCGTATTTATTCATTATTCCATCAGTTGTAATTTCATTAATTACATTGGCATTTAATATAGTTGGAGATGCTTTAAATGATGCATTAAATCCAAAATTAAGAGATTAAAAATTTAAAAATTTTATAAAAAGCGTCGTGATTTTTTGGAAATAAAATTGACTGTTTGAGCGAAGTTTTACGTAGCGAGTTTCAATTTTGTTTTCAAAAAATGCTTAGACAAGCCGGGATGCAAGGGTATGGCGATTGATACCCTTGCTTAAATAAATTAAATTAATAAATTCAATAAAGAAAAAATATTTATTAATCAAAAAGGTTTTTATCTAAGTTTTTTTAATATTTTAAAATATATAACAATCCATATTAATACAGAGAGGATTAGAGAATGGGAAAAAAATTATTAGAAGTAAAAGACTTGAGTGTTTCTTTTAATACATATGCTGGGGAAGTTCAGGCTCTTAGAGGTATTAACTTTTCTGTGGATCGTGGAGAAACACTTGCAATCGTTGGAGAGTCTGGTTCAGGGAAATCAGTTACTGTGCAAACGATTATGAGATTGATACCAATGCCGCCAGGGGAAATAAAAAATGGAGAAATTCTTTTTGATGGGGAAGATTTGGTAAAGGCTTCTCCAGAAAGAATGAGAGAACTTCGTGGCGGAAAAATAGGAATGATATTCCAAGACCCTATGACATCGCTTAATCCAACAATTAAAGTTGGAAAACAGATTATGGAAGGGATTTTAATTCATAAGAATGTAACAAAGGAAGAGGCAAAGCAGCAAGCTGTTGAAATGCTTAGAAAAGTTGGAATTCCTAAACCAGAAGAAAGATTTCATCAATATCCACATGAATTTTCTGGGGGAATGCGTCAAAGAGCAGTTATAGCCATTGCACTTTCGTGCGAGCCAGACTTATTAATCTGTGATGAGCCAACAACTGCTTTGGATGTTACAATACAAGCACAAATTCTAGATTTGATAAATGAACTGAAAAAAGAATTGAACATTGCTGTAATACTTATAACACATGATTTAGGAGTAGTTGCTGAAACTGCTGACAGAGTAGTTGTTATGTATGCTGGAGAAAAATTAGAGGAAGCTCCTGTAAGAGAACTGTTTAAAAATCCAAAGCATCCTTATACTTGGGGACTTTTAAAATCATTGCCAAGACTGGATATGAAAATTGGAGAAAAACTGGCTTCTATTCCAGGGACTCCGCCAGATTTATTAAAACCGCCTGCAGGAGATCCGTTTGCAGCACGTTCTGAATATGCAATGAAAATTGACTACGAAAGAAAACCTCCTATGATTGATTTAGGAAATGGGCACCTTGTAAAATCTTGGCTTTATGTCGATGGTGCTCCAAAAGTAAAATCTCCTTTTGAGCAGGAAGCAGATAACAGAGAAGAGGAGGGGAAATAATGTCATCTAATGAAATCAAAAAAGAAAAATTAATAGAAATGAAAAATTTAAAAAAATATTTTCCAATGAAAAAAAGACAAGTACTAAAGGCTGTAGAAAATGTTACAATGGACATTTACAAAGGTGAAATTCTAAGTCTTGTAGGAGAATCAGGTTCTGGAAAGACTACGCTTGGAAGAACTGTCAGCAGACTTTATACAAAGACAAATGGGGATATTTTATTTAATGGAAAACCTATAGAAGATTATGGAAGAAAAGAATTCACAAAAAAAGTTCAGATGATATTCCAAGATCCGCAGGCTTCCCTTAATCCAAGAATGACTGTTGGAGATATTATTGCTGAAGGGATTGATATTCACAAACTAGCAGCTTCAAAACAGGAAAGAATGGAAAAAGTTTATGGCCTTTTGGAAATTGTTGGACTAAACAGGGAGCATGCGAGCCGTTTCCCTCACGAATTTTCTGGAGGACAAAGACAGAGAATTGGAATTGCAAGAGCATTAGCAGTTGATCCAGAAGTATTAGTGTGTGATGAGCCAATTTCAGCTCTGGATGTGTCAATTCAGGCACAAGTTGTAAATTTATTAAAGGACTTGCAAAAAGAAAGAAATTTGACTTTACTATTTATCGCACATGATTTGTCAATGGTAAAATATATTTCAGACAGAGTAGCAGTTATGTATCGTGGAAAAGTAGTAGAACTAGGAACTCCAGAAGTTGTTTACAGCGACCCTGTTCATAGCTACACAAAGTCTCTTATTTCCGCTGTACCAATAGCAGATCCTGATTTCAAGAAGACAACAAAAATTGATATGGATGAATCATATTTAAGAAGTCCAATGGGAGATGCTTCTGAAATAGGTATTATCCCTAAAACTCCTGAATTAACAGAATATAAGCCAGGACACTTTGTGGAAACTTCTTTCTTAAAGGAAAAAGGACTTATTTAAAAAATATTTTAATGTTTCAAAATAATTTATTTATAAAAAATCAAAATTTTAGAAAGGAAATATCAAAATTATGAAAAAAAGTTTTTTAGTATTTTGTTTACTTATATCAATGTTTATCATCTCTTGTGGAAAATCTGGCAATGATGGTAAATCAGCAGCATTTAACATTGAAGCTGAACCAACATCTTTAGATCCCCAAGTTTTAACTGATATCAGTGGATTTATGGTTGCAAATATGACTTATGAGCCACTTGTAAGGCTAAATGAAAAAAATGAAGTTGTTCCTGCTGGAGCTGAAAGCTGGACTAAATCAGAAGACGGAAAAGTATGGACATTTAAAATCAGAAAAGGAATGAAATGGAGCAACGGAGATCCTGTTACAGGAAAAGACTACTTTAACGGAATCAAAAGAGGAATCGATCCTAAAACTCAATCTGAATATTCAATACTTACTTTCTACATTGAAAATGCAGAGAACTTTAATAATGGAACTATAAAAGACTTTGGACAAGTTGGAGTAAAATTAAAAGACGACTATACACTTGAATTTACTTTATCAAAACCTGCACCATACTTTATAAAGACATTAATTATGCCAATTTACTTCCCAGTTAATGAAAAAGCATTGGCTGCTAATCCTGAAGGATATGCTTCAGATGCTGATAAATCTATATATAATGGACCTTTCATTATGAAAGAATGGGTACACGACAATAAAATAGTAATGAAGAAAAATCCTAATTACTGGAATGCTCAAAATATAAAATTAGACACTCTTACAGCAACAATTGTAGCAGATTTTGACGCAGCTACAAATTTCTTTGAAAATAAAGAGTTGGATTTAACAAGAATTTCTGTAGAAAAGATGGCAAGTTACAAAGGAAAACCTGAATTACATACAGTTCCTGATGGAAGAGTATACTATTTTGGATTTAATCGTTCAAATCCTGTATTAAAAAATATAAAAATTAGACAGGCATTATCTCTTGCAATAGATAGAAAACAGCTTGTTGATAGTGTTCTAAATGGAGTAGGACTTCCTGCTTCAGGAGTTGTTGCACTTGGAAATGCTGGAGAAAAAGGTGACTTTAGAAAAGAAGCTGGAGATTTATTTGCACAATTCTCAAACACTAATCCAAAACAGTTATTTGATGAGGGATTAAAAGAATTAAATATTACTCCTGCACAAGTTAAGTTAAAATTAACTGTTGACGAAAAAGGAACTGGTAAAAAAGAAGCTGAATTTTACCAGGCTCAATGGAAAGAAAAATTAGGTATTGATGTGGAAGTGGAAGTTCTAACTACTAAAGAAAGAATCGCACGTGCAAAAGCTGGAGAATTTGACATAGTAAGATATGGTTGGGGACCTGATTATGCAGATCCTATGACTTACCTTGAAATTTTCCACTCAAAATCAAAAGATCTTAATTTTGCTAAATATTCAAATCCTGAGTATGACAAATTAATTGACTTGGCTAAAGTTAATCAAGATAATAAAACTAGAATGGATGCGATGAAAAAAGCAGAAAAATTACTATCAGACGACTTTACATATTCAGCACTTTACTATCAAGTAGGGGTATATTTAATAAATCCTAACTTAAAAGGTGTTGTTTTACGTTCAGTTGGAGATTCTGTAGACTTTTATAGTGCTTATATTACAAAATAATTTTAATTTACTAATTTAATATAGTAAAAGAAAGGGTGAGTGCAAGTATGAAGAAAATATTACTAATCTTTACAATATTACTGGCTTTCGTTATTTCCTGTGGAAAAGGTGGAGATTCTGAAACATTAAAGCTCAACTTAAAAGAAGAAGGGAAATCTTATGATCCACAGCTTGCAAATGATTCAACGGGAGAATTTGTAGATTCACTTATTGCTGAAACATTAACAAGACAGGCAGAAGATGGAAAATCTATTCCTGGTGTGGCAGAAAAATGGGAACACAACGAAAATTCAACAGTGTGGACATTCCACTTGAGAAAAAATGCAAAATGGAGCAATGGTGATCCTATTACGGCAAAAGACTTTAGAGATGGTTGGGTTAGAGCATTAAAACCTGAAACAGCAGGAGAATATGCAGATAAATTATTTTACATAAAAAATGCTGAACAATTTAATGCAGGGAAAATTAAAGATGAAAATCAGCTTGGTATAAAGGTTATCGATGATTACACACTAGAAGTAACATTGAACAATCCTCTTACCTACTTTGATTCGATTGTAAGAATTCAGACTTATGCTCCTCTAAACAAAAAATTCTATGATAAAGTAGGAGAAAAATATATGACATCTCCTGAAACATCAATTTCATCAGGTGTATATATAATAAAATCTTGGACAAGAGATTCAGAAATCGTATTCGAAAAAAATGAAAACTACTGGAATAAAGATAACATTAAATTAAAATCTATAAAGATATTATTTATAAATGATCCTAATGCCAGCGTAAATGCCTTTAAAAATGGAGAAATTGACTCAACAAACATTTCTGTTGAGCAGGCTAAGGAATTTAAGAATGACAAACGTAAACTGCTTGTAAAAGACGGTTCTGTCTGGTATATGACATACAACATGAAAAATAAAGTTCTTGCGAACAAAAAAATTAGACAAGCTTTATCACTTGCTGTAGATAGAGAAAAATTAATTACAGATGTACTTGATAATACAGGAGAAGCTGCTTACACTTATACAACAAAAGGTGTTGGAATCAACGGTATTTCAAAAGATTTCTCTGAAGAAGCAGGAAAAATTTTCCCAGCTTACAATCCACAAAAAGCAAAACAATTGCTAGCAGAAGGATTAAAAGAGCTAGGATTACAAAAATTGCCTGATTTGACAATGATTTTCAATGATTCTGGAAATAATAAGGTTATTTCTGAATATATTCAAGAAAGTTTAAGAACAAATTTAGGAGTAAACCTTAAAATTGAAGGAATGACATTCCAATCAAGACTAGATAAAATGCAACACAGAGACTATGAAATTGCTCTTGCAGGTTACAATGGAGATTATAACGATGCAATCACTTACTTAGATAGATTCTTGACAAAAGATGGAAATAATTTTTCAGATTACTCTAATCCTCGTTACGACGAACTTGTGAAAAAAGTTAAAAGTTCTGGAAATCAGGAAGAAAGAGTTAAGAATATGATTGAAATGGAAAGAATAATTGCAGAAGATATGCCTGTGGGACTACTTTACTATAGACAAAATACAAAATTATTGAATCCAAGAGTTCATAACATTGTATTTAGTCCAATAGGAAAAGACTTCGTTTTGGATAATACTTATATAAAATAATAAATAAAATTGTTTAATTTTGAAATTATTCAATAAATTTAATATAAAATTTTGAAGGAGAAAACTATCATGAAAAAAATATTAGCTATGTTAATGATGCTGATTTTCGTTATTTCTTGCGGGAAAAGTGGCGGAAATAGCAAAACGTTTACTTTAAATCTGACGGATGAGCCAAAATCTATTGATCCGCAAATATCAACAGATATTGGTGGAGGAACTGTCAATGATCTTTTAATGGAAGGATTGACTAGAAAAGGAAAAAATGGAACATTTGAACCAGGACTTGCTAAAAGCTGGGATAAATCAGCTGATGGATTAAAATGGACATTTCATTTAAGAGACAATCTAAAATGGAGCAATGGTGATCCTATTACTGCCCAAGACTTTAAAAATGGATGGCTTCGTGCATTAAAACCTGAAACAGCTTCTGAATATGCATATATGCTTTATCCAATAAAAAATGCAGAAAAATATAATAAGAAAGAAGGAACTGCAGAAGAAGTTGGAATAAAAGTTATCGACGATAAAACTTTGGAAGTAGAACTTGGAACTCCAGTTCCATATTTTGACAGCCTTGTGGCATTCAAAACTTACATGCCATTAAATCAAAAATTCTTTGATGAAACAAAAGATTCATATTTTACAGAATCTGAAAAAACAATATCTTCAGGTGCCTACACAATGGAAAGCTGGACACATGGCTCAGAAATAGTATTCAAAAAAAATCCTAATTATTGGGATGCACCTAATGTAAAAGTTGAAAATATTGTGTATAAAATAATACCTGATAATAATTCAGCATTAAATGCATTTAATAACAAGGAAGTAGATGTAACTTCAATTACTGCTGAACAAGCAAAAGGATTTAAGGATAATCCAAAAATGGTTTCAAATAATGATGGATCAGTATGGTATCTATTATTTAACTTTAACAACAAAACACTAGCAAATGTAAAAATTAGAAAAGCTCTTCTTATGTCAATCGACAGAGAAGGTTTAGTAAAAAATGTATTAAATGGATATGGAACAGCTGCAAAAACTCTTGTTCCAAAAGGAATAGGGATAAAAGGATTGAATGGCAAGGACTTTACAGAACAAGTTCCTACTTCAACATTAGCATACAATCCTGCGGAAGCTAAAAAATTATTAGCAGAAGGGCTGAAGGAAACAGGGGCAGCAAAATTCCCTAATATGTCAATGCTAATTAATGAAAGTGGAAATAATAAAGTTATTGCAGAATATATTCAAGAACAATTAAGAAAAAATTTAGGTATTGAATTAAATTTGGAAATAATAACTGCTCAGGAAAGATTCTCAAGAATGAAACAAAAAAACTTTGACTTAGTTCTTGCAGGATGGTCTGGAGATTATCCTGATGCAATTACATACTTAGATTTATTTGAATCAACAGGTGGAACTAACTATGGTTCATATAAAAACCCTCAATATGATGCTTTAGTTAAAACTGTCAGAGGTACAGCAGATCAAAACGTCAGAATTCCTGCACTTGTTAAACTTGAAGGATTGGTTGCGGAAGATTTACCAGTTGGTGTGCTTTTCCACAGAGAAAAACAATATTTAGTTGATGAAAGAGTTCAAGGACTTGGATTTGTCGCAGTTAGTGGAGAATACTATTTCGGAAATCTATCATTAAAATAAGTTAAATTATAGGGGGTATCGTGTTATACCCCTTATTTAGTAGTTTAAAATTTTACAGAAATATCTAAAAATAGGAGGAAATAAATCAATGAAAAAACTGTTTTTGATATTGACATTGCTAATGTTTGTACTTTCGTGCGGAAGTAAAAATGGAAGTAATGGAAATACATTTACATTAAATATAGTAACTGAACCATCATCAATTGATCCGCAAATAACAACAGATGTTCCTGGTGGAACTGTTGATGAATTAATTTTAGAAGGTCTTTTAAGGAAAGACAAGACTGGAAAATCTGTTGCTGGTATTGCTGAAAAATGGGAAAAATCAGAAGACGGACTTGTTTGGACGTTCCATTTAAGAGATGGTGTGAAATGGAGCAATGGTGATCCTGTTACTGCAAAGGACTTTAAAGCTGGATGGCTTCGTGGATTAAATCCTGACACAGCAGGAAGTAATGCAAGTATGTTATTTGTAATAAAAAATGGAGAAAAATATAATGCTAAAAAAGCTTCAGAAAATGAAGTTGGAATAAAAGTTATTGATGATAAAACATTACAAGTAACTTTGGAAGCACCTACGCCATATTTTGATGATTTAGTTACATTCAAATCATTTATGCCGTTAAACCAAAAATTCTACAACGAAGTAAAGGATAAATACTTTTCCGAAGCTGAATTTACAATTTCAAATGGTCCTTACACTATGGAAAGCTGGACTCACGATTCAGAATTAAAATTCAAGAAAAATCCTAACTACTGGGACGCATCTAACGTAAAAACAGATAACGTTGTATTAAAAATAATCGCTACAGATTCAGCTGTCAATGCCTTCAAAAATAAAGAAGTTGACGTAACATCTGTTACATTTGAACAAGCAAAAGAATTTGCTGGAAAACCAGAACTTGTAAAAGCTGATGATGGTGGAATTTACTACTTGCTATTTAACACAAAAGAAAATGTATTTAAAAATGCAAAAGTAAGACGTGCAATAACTATGGCAATAAATAGAGATGAACTTATAAACAAAGTTCTTGAAGGCTCTGAAAAAGCGACTAAAGCATTCACTCCAACTGGAATCGGACTAAACGGAATTGCAAAAGATTTTGCACAGGAAGTTACAACCGACCAGCCTAAATTCAATGTTGAAGAAGCTAAGAAATTACTAGCAGAAGGACTTAGGGAAGAAGGATTAACAGAACTTCCAAGATTTGAAATTTTATTTAATGATACAGGAAGCAGAAAAGCTATTGTTGAATACATTCAAGAAAACTTGAGAAATAACTTGGGAGCAAATGTCGAATTGGATGTTGTAACAGGTAAGGAACGTGTTGAAAGAACTAAAAAACGTGATTATCAAGTTGCTCTTATGAACTGGACTGGAGATTTCCTAGATCCAATCACATATTTAGATTTATTTGAAAGCACAAACGCAAACAACCGTGGAGATTTTAAAAACGCAAGATATGACGAATTAACTAAAATTGTAAAAAGCTCTGCCGATCCAAAAGTAAGAGTTCCGGCAATGCTAGAAATGGAAAAACTTATCTCTGAAGAACAACCCGTTACAATCTTATTCCAAAAACAAAAACTTTACTTAGTAAATCCAAAAGTTAAAAATTTAGGATTTGTATCAATTGGTGGAGAGTTCTTTATAAGAGATGTTGTAATGAATTAACTTAACGTAAGGGCATCACACTACATGCCCTTACAATTTTGATTGAGTAATTATTTTAATTAAATTAATAATAACCTATTTTATAAAATAGATTGTATAATAAAATTCAACAAATTTAATACTAAACCTAGTTTAAAAATGAAAATAAATTTTTATAATAGGGGTGTTCATCATAATCATTCAACTTTTTTATTTTCGTAGGATTGCTCATTGCTGCAAATCTTTATCTTACAGTAAAAATTTATACCCTTTATTAGAAAAGTTTGTAATAAATTTGTTATTTAAATGGAGGTTAGTATAAAGTAAATTAGTGAACACTTTAATAAAAAGGAATATAATTTTATGAAAAATAAATTTATCCTGCTGGACAGAGATGGTGTAATAAATGTAGAAAAATCATATTTATATAAAATCGAGGATTTTGAATATGAAAAAAATGTAATTAAAGGACTTAAGGAATTACGTGATTTAGGGTATAAATTTGCAATTATAACAAATCAGTCTGGAATTGCGAGAGGCTATTACACAGAAGAGGATTATTTAAAATTGCAGGATTTTATTGAAAAAGATTTGTTAAAACATGGGATAAAGATTGAAAAATCATATTTTTGCCCACACCATCCAAATGGAACTGGAAAATATGGTATTGAATGTAATTGCCGAAAGCCGAATACTGGTAATTTTGAACTGGCGATAAATGAATTTAATATTGATACTAAAAATTCCTTTATGATAGGCGATAGGCCAACTGATTTGATTCCAGCAGAAAAACTAGGGATTACTCCCGTTTTAATAAAAACAGGCTATGGCGTGAAAAGTTTAGAAAAACTTGAAGAAACAGGGTTAAATCCTGTAATTGTAAATGATATTCTGGATTTCTCAGAAAAATTGAAAAACAAAAAAATAATTATCAAGTAAAAATATAAAAAAGGTAAATTTACTTTCCTTATAAATGAAAAAGTTCTAATCTTTATTGACTAGAACTTTTTTTACTATCTTTATTTTAGTGTTGTTAATATTTTTTCAAACAATCCTTCTTCAGTATATTTCTTAGGCTCTATTCCTACTTTTAATCCATATTTTTCAATAGTTTTTGTAGTAACAGGACCAATAGAGGCTATAACTTTATTTTTCAGAATTTCTTTTATTTCCTCATTTTCACTCAAGTTTATGCTGTCAGCAAAGGCTTTAAAGGTCGATGAGCTTAAAAACATTAAAATGTCGCTTTCTTTTACGTATTTTTCAGCTTTTTCCTTTTCCACTTCAACTTTCTGAGTTTTATAAACTACAAGTTTTTCATAATTTCGGTTGTATAAATCTGAATATTTTTTTTCATTTACTGGAGAAATGTCAGATACTATAAACAGTATTTTTTCCTCTTCCTTAGTAAAATTCACACTTTCACTTGCCAGTCTTTCTACCGTGTATTCTTCTGGATAAAAATCTGGAATGATTTTATATTTTTCAATTTCTTCAGCAGTTTTTTCTCCTACTACACCTATTTTAACATTTCCTAAAGCACGGATATCCTTTACTTTTCTCATAAATCCAATAACAGAATTTATGCTGTTAAATAGAAGGGTACTATATTCCTTCAAATCAGGCATTTCAAAATCGACATACTCTATATTAATAAATGGAAGGCTCAAAGCCTGTCCGCCAAGCTCATTTATTTTATTTGATATATTTTGTTGTTTTTCCCTATTTCTTGTAACAAGAATATTTTTTCCAAATAACGGCTTATTCTCAAACCATTTCATTTTTTCCCGTAAATTTACTACTTCTCCAATCAAAATAATGGCAGGCGATTTTACATTATGCTCTTTTACTGTATTTACTATTGTTTCCAATGTTCCTGTGTAAGTTTTCTGTCTTGTCGTTGTTCCATCTTTTATTATTGCGACAGGGGTTTTGGGATTTTTTCCGTTATTTATCAAGTTTTCTGTTATTTTTTCAAGATTGCTTAATCCCATTAAAAAAACCAAAGTTCCTTCCAATTTTGCAATAACTGGAAAATCAAGTTCTATTCCATTAAATTGCGTATGTCCAGTAAATACATGAAAGGAAGTATTAATTCCTCTGTGAGTAACAGGAATTCCAGCATAAGCTGGCACAGCGATTGAAGAAGTTATCCCTGGAATTACCTCAAAATCTATATTTTCAGCAACTAAAGCCTCTATTTCTTCCCCTCCTCGTCCAAATACAAAAGGATCTCCTCCTTTTAATCTTAGAACAACAAGTCCTTCTTTACCTTTTTCCACTAATTTATTATTTATTTCTGCCTGCAATTTTCCTCCAGCAGTATTTTCTTTCCCCATATAAATCATTTCTACATCAGACTTTGCATACTGTAAGATATTTTCATTTACAAGCCTGTCGTAAACAATGCAGTCCGCTTTTTCTATCACGTTTTTCAATTTTAAAGTTATAAGTCCCTCATCTCCACAGCCTGCTCCTGCAATATAAACTTTACCTTTTCTCATTTTTCATCTCCTCTTCCTTTATTTCTTCAGCCAATTTTTGTGCAGTTTCCTTTGGATTTTCCCTATTTCCTTCAACTTCTTTAAATATTCTGGTTCCGTTATCATTAAACATTCCCTTTAATTTTAATGTATTTCCTTCAATAACCGATGAACAGCCTATTGGAGTATGGCATCCTCCATCAAAAATTTTTGAAAATTCTCTTTCAGCTTTACACATTATCGTAACTTCATCATCATTTATAATTTTCAGAAGATGTCGTATTTTATTATCATTTTCCCTGCATTGAATACACAAAATCCCTTGTCCTGGTGCTGGTATAAATGAATCTGTATCAAAATATTCAGTAATTCTGTTTTCCAGCCCAACTCTTTTTAATCCAGCCGCAGCCAGCACAATCGCATCATATTCCCCATCATCAAGTTTTTTGAGCCTTGTGTGAATATTACCTCGAATTGCTTTTATTTTTACATCATTTCGCAAATTTAGAAGCTCCTTTTCCCGTCTTATGCTCCCTGTTCCAATTACAGAATTTCCATCAAGTTCTTTTAATTTTTTTCCGTTTTTTGAAACAAGCACATCACGGTTATCTTCTCTCATTGGAAAACATGCATTCAAAAGCCCTTCTGGAGTATTCTGTGGCATATCCTTTAACGAATGCACTGCCAAATCTATTTTATTTTCCAGCATTTCCTTTTCAATTTCCTTCACAAACAAGTCCTTTTGCGTAGTTCCTTTTATTTTTGTAAAGTCTCTTAAATCCTTATCTCCCTTTGTAACTATAACTTTCAGTTCTATTTCTAACGGATTTTTTTTCTCAAATCCTTCAATTTCGCAAAAATTCTCCATACTTCTTAATTTATCATATTTTTTAATAAGCATTTCCTTCACTTTTTCCGCTTGTGCAAGTGCCAAAATGCTTCCTCTAGTTCCAATAATTATTTTATTTGATTTCATCCATTTTCACCCATCTCAATATTTTTCTGATTTGTATAGTTTCTTCTTTTTTCAAGTTTTTCCGCTATTTTTTTTAGCTGCTCCTCAATAATGTAAGAATATTTTTCTACAATTTCATCCCGCTTTTCCACATTTTTATTATATTCATCCCAAATATCCTCTAAATGATAAAGCGAAGTATTTTCAAACTCCCCAATACTTGCCTCAATATCTCTAGGAACGGCTAAATCAAGGAAAAATCGTTTTTTCCCATCATTCAAAATATTTTGAATTTTTGTTGTTTCAAGAATCAAATGTGGTGCAGAAGTGGCACTTATTACAATGTCCATATTTTTTATAACATTATATTTCTCATTAAATTCTGCAGTTTGAACATCTGGATACACTTTCTGCAATTCAATTGACCGTCGTAAACTTCTATTTGTCATTGTCAAATGGCAATTGTTCATTTTGTGAAGAAGTGCAAGAATTGACTGGCTCAAATCTCCCACTCCAATTACAAATATTTTTTTATTTTCAAGGCTCTCAAATTTTGTTCTTATAAATTTTACGGCTATCGAATCAAGTGAAATATTTTTTTCATTTATCTTGCTTTCTGCCCTAAATCTTTTCCCAGTTTCTATCGCCTGATTAAACATTATATTCAAAAATGAAGATGTAATATTTTTGTCAAGAGCATCAAAATATGCCTTTTTAAGCTGTACAAGAATCTGATCCTCTCCCTTTATTATCGAATCCAGCCCACAAATTACCCGCAGTAAATAATGCACAGCTTCAGCCCCTTTATAGTCCTTCATCTTCTCAATTCTAAAATCCCTCTTTAAACTCTCAATTTCAAATTCCTTGCTAACATCCAAATAAAGCTCTATCCTAAGGCAAGTTTCAACAGCCACATACCCCCTTATAATTCTTTTTTCCAAATACTCCCCTAAAATATGTCTGTACCCCTCTTTTACAAACTTTTCCCTTTCTTCCAAACTCAAATTTTTATAACTAAAACTTAGAATATAAAAATCTTTTACTAAATTTTCCTTCATTTTTTTCTCTCCAATTTTTATTTTATTTATTTATAACTTAAATGTATTTTCTAGTTTCCAATTATAAATTTTTTAAAAGAAATTTTTTTAGTGTAGGAAATTTCATTATGTATTTTAAAATTTCTGTATTCAAAACGATTTTCCCATTATCTTTAAAAGAACTTCTTAAAATAAGGATTCTTCTGCTTTCACACAATTTTTTCTGATTTAAGTTTAATATATCTATTGTTCTTATTGCCATTTCATACTTTATTCCAGTTTTATATTTTGGAATTATTTCCCCTGTACTAATGCTGTATTCAAAATAATCTTCGGGATTATTTTCAACTGGATTTATAAATTTATCATCCCACTTATTTCCTTTTATCGAACCACAACTCTGATTTTCAAGACAACCTGTCAAAAGATTACTGTAATTATGAAACAACCTTGGAAATTTGTCTTTAGGTTTTATATGCTCAATTTGACTTTTCTCAACAGAAATCTGTCTTTCACAATAAGGACAAAAATAATTTCCATCTATTTTCTGCTCATTTTCAAGCATATACTCTTTTAGTTTGCCCTTTATTTCAAAATCAAAATCTTTCCAGCTTTTCGGATTACTTTTCTTTTTAAATTCCGTAAAAAACTCTGGCTCATCGTTTTTATCTACTTTCAGCATTTTTTCTCCCCTTTTTTATTTGCAAATCCATATCCACTAAAAATAAATCTCTATCATCTTCTCCTAAAATATCTTTTATTTTACTGTATTTTCTTTCAAATTCAAAACTTTCATAATTATCATTTTTAACCATTTCTTTTACTTGATTAAGCAGTTCGTACACACTAGGATTTCTATCTGTTTCAAGCCCCATTATATCTTCCAAAATTCTTTCGATAGTCTGCCCATACGAATTTCCAAAATTTTCTCCAGTTCTAACTTCCACAACACCATTCTTATTTTTTACTAGCAAGATTATACTTTCTTTCTCAACACTTCCTAAAATATGCGGAGAATGTGTTGCCAAAATTATCTGATTATTTTTACCAATTTTTTTATAAACATCAACAATTTTTTGTTGCCATTTTGGATGTAATGAAAGTTCTGGTTCATCAATCATAATTATCGAATTTTCAGGCTCTATCATTTTTATCGCCAAAGTCCGTAAAAACAACTGCTTTTCCCCTGAAGAAAGTTCATTTATTCCAAATTTTTTTCCGCTAGAATCAGTAAAAATCGGCATACTATTCTCATCTTTCGATATTTCTGAAAGTTTCACATCCAACTCCAAAATTTCAAAAATCCCATTAATTTCCTTAAAAACCTTTTTTCTAACTTGTCCCATTGTCAAATTTTCTTCTTCATTTGCAACCTTTGAAATTTGAGTTGCAATATAGGACGGAATATCCTTTATTTCGTATGAATCTACAATATTAATAAAATTATATTCTTTTTTCAAATTTGTTTGAGCTTTCTTAATTTCTTCAAAATTAATTTCAGTTGGAACATAAATTATTTTGGGAAATATTTTTAATTTTTCAAAACTTCTGCTTATTATTTTTGAATTATAATTTCGATTTTCTGTTTTATTGTGTCTGTAATCATAATTATAAAATTTTATATTTCTCAAGCAATCTGTAAATTCAATATCTTTTTGTGCTTCTTTTTCAACTTCTGTCAATCCTTCACTATCCATAAGACTTTCCAAGACTTCTATTTCATTCTCTTCATAAAATAATTCCACATTAACAGCTTTGCTTCTAAACATTTCAAACCAATAACGAATACTTTCCAAAACTCTAGTTTTTCCACTCCCATTAATCCCAGCCAGAACTATCAAATCCAAAACTTTTCCTTCTGACTCAAAGTTTATATTTAAGTTTTCAAGTCCGTTATATTCTTCTATGTGAATATTTTTTATTTTCATTTGTGGTCACTCCTTTCTTTTTATATTTTTATAAATTTTAATTAAAACTATAATTTGAATTATCAATAATTTTATTTTCTTTATCAACATTTATCAATTTAATTCTATTCTCAATTAATAATTTATGTAATAAATTTTTCCCTTTATCTTTATTTTCTAATTTTTCTCCATAATTTTTCATTAATTTTACAACATTATTATGTGTTTCTCTTTTTGCTCTCGTTAAATCATTTTTATCGTATTCAGAATACATAAAATTTAATTTTATATTTGAAGAATAAATATCATAATAATCAAATAAACTTTGAAAATATGAATAATCTGCTTCTGACAAAGAATGTCCAAAAAAATTAATTGTTCCTAACTTTCCAGGCTTTGGTAATTCAAAATTTCCTACTGTATCATTATTTAAAATTCTTGATGTTTTAGTAAAATTTTGAAATTGTTCTTCTGAATTATGGCTATCTATTCCAAAAATTGGATTTTTAAAATCACCATGTATATTTACTATACTTTCTATTGGCTTTATTCTCCTAAGAATTTCTATTTCTGAAAAAACTATATCTTTGTATTTATCTATTAAATCTTGTAAAAATATACTATAATTAAAATTTATAATTTTTTTCCGACAAGTCGTTCTAAAAATATTTATTAGTCTATTTTTATTTTCTTCTTTTAATTCTAAACTTCCTATATAATTCCCAAAATCTTTTTCAAATAAGTTTAATTGCTCCATCATAAAATCAAGATAGTTAAATTCTCTTTTTTCTTCATCATTTCTTTTATTTTCATTTTCATTCTTTATCTCATCTATTTTTTTTAAAATTATAATTTTAGAAACTAAAATATAAATATATAATTTATTCATTTCTGCATTTTCAAGTATATTTTCAACTGTTTTTTTCAAACTTTCATTAGTATAAATTATAAATTTTTTAATATTGGATTCAACTTCATTCCAATTCAAATTTTCTTTTTTTAAAAAGGATAAATATAAATAAAACAAATTCTCAATTTTATATTTATTGTACAGTTCTTCTATTTCTGTTCTTAAGCCTATATTGTCAACTATTACTAATACTTTTTTACCCTTATTATTTTTTCTATATTGATAATTTTTTTTATAAATATTTTCCAATTTCTTAAAAAAATTTTCATCAAGTTTTCTTGAATTAAAATAATCTTCATATCTCGTTTCTAATTCCAAATATAAATCAAATCCATTTCCTAAAATATATAATTCTTCCATCCCTATTTCCCCTTTTTCTCAAATTTAATTTCTTCTATTTTTAATATTTCACTTTCATCAAATATCTGATATTCATCATCTGATACTAAAACTGCATAGCCTATTTTTTCAAATGGATCACATACATTTATAAATTCACAATATAGATGAGGATTATCATAAAATTCATCCCCCTCCATATCATATTCTATTATATTTTCAAAAGGTATATATCCCAGTCGTAATGCTTTCATTTTGTTGCTCATTTTTTTACCATTTTTAAATTGTGTTAATTTTACTCCAACAAATCCATCTGTTACTATTAAACCATTAAAATAAAAATCATATATATCTACTCTGAAATATCCTGTATAATCATTATTTAACAACGTATTTTCATAAGGATAATTTTTATCATAAATTGAATGTATAGTCATTTTAGTAAATCCAAATTTTAAAAACGGTTTTTTTAGATGTTCTGTTACGCTATAATTACCTATATTATTATTATTCAAAAAATCTAAGTGCATCTTTTTTTTCAATGCTACATTTCGTCTAATTGTTTTTATTTTATTATTATGTTCTTTTATTAAATTAATTCCAAAATATGCAAATAATAAATTTTGATAATCTGTATATAACATTGTTTCTAAAATTGATTTGTCCCAAACAATTAATTTTTCTATTCCTTTGCTAGATAAATAAGTTCTCATAAATTCAATATTCTTTTTACTTATTGAGCAACTTACTACTAAAACATACACATCTGGTAACAAATTATTTTTTGATAAAAACTCATCTACTATTTTTTTTAATTGTGACTGTGAAATTTTTAGGTATCTTTTACATTGAAATATATACATTCTTTCTCTATCATATAAATTTTCAGTTGCTTCTATATCAATTCCATCATCACTTCCTAACTTTCCAAAATGATTTATTGATTCCCATCTTCTCCATTTATATGCCATTGCTAGTATCAATTCTTCAAATCTTATTGCATCTAAGTCTTCAAAATGTAATTGATTTATAGTTCTTGTAACTAGATTTTCTTCTTTTTTAACTTTCAACAACCCTAACCTCCTCCTCACTCAACCCATACAGCTCATAAACCATCCCATCAATCTCTTTATCCGTTTTTGTAATTTCATTGTTTAATGTTTCTGCTTTTGATTTTTCTGCAATGAAATAATCCTCCCAATCAGCTTTTTGCGAAAGGCTTAATTTCACTTTTACTTTTGATAACTCTTTTATAAATTCATCAAAATTCAATAAATACCAATTTTGTAATTTAGTAGAAATTTTTTCTAAACCAAGTTCTCTCATAATCATTCGTTGGAATTTTTGTGAAATTTCTTGAAGATTTTTGTTTAAAAATAACATTTTATCAGCTTTTTTGATAAAAGGCTGTTGATTTATATTTTCTATATTAACTAGTGGAATATTTTCAAAAGCTATTTTGGTTAAATTAGTATTTGATTCTCCATAATATAAATTATAAAAATAGCTAATTAATCTAGAATTCAAAATTGTTAAATAAAATCTTACATCATCTTTTTTATTTTTCAAATTAACTAAATTTGCATTCGGAAATATAATTTTTTGATTCAAGTCTATTGTTGCAAATATTTTATTTCTATTTTGACCAACTATTCTTTGAAGTATTATTTTAGGAGAAAAATGCCACTCTTTCGTTGTTTTATCAATATTTTTTATATAAACATATTTATTTACTTTATCAGTAAAATATCTATGAATATCTCTACCCTCCAAGTATTCAGAACAATTATTAATAATATTATTTTTTATTGCTTCTTCTTTAGTAAATATCCCTTTTTCTATTTCTGTTAAACCTATTTTTATTTTTTTAGGAATACTCATCCATCCCTTATGCAATTCTAGGTAATTCCCAAATCTTAAACTATTTTTTAGTAATTTGTTTAAAATTGAATTTATATTAACTATTATTTTATTATTATACTTCATTAATATCTCTTCTTGACTGAGTTGAATATTATTTTTTAAACTTTCTTTCAAATATAAATTATTTACATTTCTATTTGATACTCTTAAATTTACAAAATTCTTATCTATTTTTTTATTTAAAATAAGAATAGCTGTTTCCGTATTAACTTCTTCAAATGGATAAAATCTATATGGAAAATCAATTATTTCAATAATTTTAGTTTTTTCTAGTAAATATTTTCTTAATAATTCAAAACTTGTATTTGTAAAATAAGAATCAGGTGTAATAAATCCTAGATAACCTTTATTTTTCAACAATTCATTTATTGATTTATATATAAATATTTCATATAAATCCATTTCAGAAAATAAAATTTCTTTGTATTTATCCCAGTAATAATTTCTGTCATTTGCTGGTATTTGTTTTGTAGAAACATACGGCGGATTCCCCACAACAACATCAAATCCACCATTTTTAAACACTTGCGGAAACTCTTTTTCCCAATCAAATGCCAATTCCCCCGCAATCTCAACATCATCAATCAATGAATTTCCACATTTTATATTGTTTTCAAGTGTTGCAAGTGTTTTATTTTTATCGGCTGTTTTTAGCCATAATGATAATTTCGTAATTTCTACACTTTCCTTATTCAAATCCACTCCAAAAATATTATTTTGTAAAATTTCTCTTGTCGTATCTGAAAACAAATCTTTTGTTCCCGTCAAATCAAAAATTTTATCATTTAAATAATCGTTGTAATTTAATAAATATTCAAAGGCTTTGATTAGGAATGCTCCGCTTCCGCAAGCTGGATCTACAATTTTTATATTTTTTACAGCTTCTCTGTATTTTGTCCAAAATTCTATATGTTTTTTATAATTTTTGCTGTAAATTCTTTCATTACTTTTTTTACTGCTATATTTTATTTCAAAATCTTTTTCTGTAAGTTCAGGAAGTTTATCCTCGCCCAGCTCTTTTCGTTTGTCATCAAGCCAGTTTTTTATCGAATTTTCTACAATGTATTTTGTTATATATTTTGGTGTGTAAAAAATACCGTCTTTTTTACGTTTCCCTTTTTTCTTGTCAAATTCTTCCCCATTTAATTCTTTTTTTAAATCCTCTATATCGCTTATAGATTGCTCAAAAATATGCCCCAAGATATTTTCATTCAGTTCAGAGTCAAAATCATATTCAGATATTTTTTTCATTTCTTCAAAAACTTCATTATCCACAAAAAGGCTCTCTAAAACATCGTCATTTTTAAATAAACCTCCATTAAAATGAGAAATATTTTCTCTCGGATTTCCCAAATTTATCCAATTGCAAAGCATTTTAAAAACTTCAAAAACATCCCCAAAGTTTTTACCTTTTTCTAAAGTCTTGTAAAAAATCTCGTTTGGAAGCAAGCCCTTGTCTTCACAAAAGCAGATAAACAGAAATCTATCCAATAATTTTTGGACTTTTTCAATTATAATATTCTCATTTATTGTAGGATTATTTTTTCGCATATTTTCAAAAATATGTAATCTAATATTTTTATACTCGTTATAAAATTTCTTCTCGATTTCAGCTTGATTTTTCTGATATTCTTCAGAAAGTTCTATTGTTTTTGCCTTTTTCTTTTCAGTTCCTACCAAAGCATAAAATGAAAGAATATAAATAAACTTCTTAAATTCTAAATCATCTTTCAGCTTTTCTAGGAAGAAAACCTGATATTCTGTCATATCATTTGCTCTATAAAGTCTTATCTCTTTGTAGTTTGAAACTATAACCCACTGACAGTTCTTTCCGTATTTTGGAGCATAATTAAAAGCCTGCTCTACAGGAGTCCTTGTATCTCCAACTCTTTTCTGCCTTACATCTAGCGAAACTTTCGCACCTTTCAGTTCAATTACAGCCCTGACATCTTTTTTTCCATCTGTATCAAAAAATCCCAAAACTCCATCAGCCTTCTGACCATCTAACTTTGTTTTAGTTTCTCTTTCCAAATTCCATTCATTTTTTCCATCCGATTTATTCACAGCTCTCAACACAGTTGTAAAAATATCATATAAAAATTCTCCTTGAAACTCTTCTTCTTTCGATTTATCCAGAACACCATTTTCAAGGTTATTTATCCATTTATTTAGTGCTTTTCTTCTTTCAGAAAAATTATGTTTACTTAAATCGATTTCTTCTTCAGCCTTTTTAGCCAGTATTTTCTGATTAAACAAATTATTCACAGAAATTTTTCACTCCTTATGCTCCATAAATTATTATATACCTACATTCTATTAATTTTTCCATTTTTTGTCAATTTAATTTATAATAATATACTCAAATCTATTTAAAATTAAACTACTAAAAATTATATAGATTTAGGGTTTGAATAAAAAGTCATAGCCTTTTGAGTTTAGTTTTAAAGCAGTTTTACTATAATACTAAAATTTGTTTAAAAAGTAAAAATTATGTTTTAATCATTTGAAAATATTAAATTTTATCCTTTAATTAGAAAAATTTGTAACAAATTCGTTATTTTAATGGCGTTTAATATAAAATAATAGGGAATATCTTATAAATCATAAGAATCCCCATTTAAAATACTAAAAAACATATTTCCACCAATTATAACTTTCACTTTATTAGTCGAAAAATCAATACCTAATTCTTCCTCGTTGCCAGAATTTCTTCTATATGAATCATTATCAAATCCTATAAGTTCAAATTTTTTATTCTAAAATTTCTCTCAAAGCCCTAACAACCCTATCATTACTCTTTCTATCCTTAATTGCCAGTCTAAAAAATCTTTCATCCAAAAATTTAAAATTGGAGGCATCCCTTATCAAAATTCCTTCTTCCATCATTTTTTCCCGCAATTTTTTCACATTCAGCCCTTTAGAAATCATTTCATCTTTTATTTTTACACAAATAAAGTTTACTTCAGTCTTATAAGGCTTTATTCCTGAAATTTCATTCAGTCTTTCATACATGTATTTTTTTTCTTCTGTTATCCAGTTTAATGTCTTTTCTATATATTCTGTATCATCAAGTACTGTTATTCCAGCCATTTCAGCGATATTGTTCACACTCCACGGCTCTTTTTTTTCAGCGATTTTTTTTTCCAAATTTTTGTCAAAATAAATTCCATATCCCAATCGTAGTCCTGGAATAGCAAAAAATTTTGTAAATGCACGAGTTACAAACAAATTTTTTTTATTTTCGCCACTATTTACAATGCTTTCCTTTAGTCCATCCTCTAAAAATTCGATAAATGCCTCATCAATAAATAACTTTGTATCATATCTATTGCATTCTCTCAAAATTTCCTCTGTTTCAGCCATTTTCAAAAATTTTCCAGTCGGATTATTCGGATTGCAAATTATTACCAAATCATATTTTTTCTCAAGTTCCTTTTTTAATTTCCCAATATTAAGCCTAAACTCATCTTTTTCTTCTAATTCAAAATATTCAATTTCAATTTTTTGACTTTCAGAATTTTTACACGCTCTTACTGCCCTTTCATATTCCCCAAAAGTAGGCGATACAATCAGCACTTTTTCGGGCTTTATTACTTTTATGAACAAAAATATAGCTTCTGTTGCACCATTCCCCAGCACAATATTTTCCAGTTCAACTTTATTCAGTTGAGCCAATTTTTCACGTAATTCTATATAATCAGGGTCAGGATACCTCTCAAGAATCCCAATATTTTCAGCAATCTTCTGCTTTAGGCTCTCAGGCACTCCGTAAGGATTTATATTTGAGCTGTAATCCAGTATTTCTGTTATATTTTTTTCCCTAAATATTTTATAAATATTTCCACCATGAAAATCCATTTTTTCCTCCATTTTGACAAATAAGAACTTTTATTTCATCCCCATTATTTCATAAACCTTATCAATATCGACATTTTCTCGCAAAATTTGCGCTAATTTATCGTATTCCCTGTTTTTATATTCTTTGAAACTAAAGTCTTCATCGACTTTGTCTAGCCCTTTAAGTTTTCTTACTTCGTTCAGAAAATGATTTGTAAATTCAGAATTGTCAAATATTCCGTGAATATAAGTTCCGACAACATTGCCTTTTACAGCACCTTTTAGCTTTTCATCGTCAAAGATACACTTTATTTCGGTTTTTTCCTCATTTACAGGATAACTGTAGCCTTGATGTATTTCATAGCCTTTTATTTCAATGCCGTCCATTCCAGCTAGTATTCCATCTGCATTTTTTATTTTATTTTCATACTGTGTTGTTGTTTTTGCTGTTTCCATAACTGTTTCTATGTCTAATAAATCTAAGCCTGAAATTTCTTTTAGATTAGACTCAATATTTTGAGGATCCATTATTTTTTGTCCCATTATTTGAAAACCGCCACAAATTCCAAATACTATTGTTCCTCTTTTTGCAAGCCTGATAATTTCCCTGCTTATATTTTTATCAATTAAATCCTTCATGTCTTCCACAGTATTTTTGGAGCCAGGAATAATAATAATGTCCTCATCTCCAAGTTCAGAGCTTTTTGTAACGTATTTCAAGGAAACATCGTTATAATGGCTAAGTGCGTCAATATCTGTAAAATTCGATATATGTTTTAGTTTAATAACCGAAATCCGAATTTTCCCCTCTTTTTTCACATTATACTTATCGATTCCCAGACTGTCCTCTTCTTCAATTCCTAGTGGCACAAACGGCACTACTCCCAGAACAGGCACATTTGTCAACTCTTCAATCATCTCAATTCCAGGAGTCAAAAGGCTCTTATCTCCCCTAAATTTATTTATAATTACACCTTTTATACGTTTTTTCTCACTTTCCTCGAGAAGCATAATTGTCCCGTAAATTGATGCAAAAACACCGCCTCTGTCAATATCAGCAACCAAAATAACAGGCGAATCAGCCATTTCAGCCATCCCTGTATTTACAATATCGTCTTCCTTCAAGTTAATTTCCGCAGGGCTTCCTGCCCCTTCCAGCACGCAAACATCAAAATTATCCCTTATGTGATTGTACGCTGCCATTATGTCCTTTTTTAAATTATGCTTATAGGCAAAATATTCCCTTGCATCCATATTTTTGTAAACTTTTCCATTCACAATAACCTGTGATTTTCTGTCTGTTGTAGGCTTTAGCAAAATTGGATTCATAAATGCCTGAGGCTCGATATTAGCCGCTTCAGCCTGCACCACCTGAGCTCTCCCCATCTCTTTTCCATCCTTCGTAATAAACGAATTTAAAGCCATATTCTGTGACTTAAACGGCACAACGCTATATCCGTCCTGATAAAATATTCTGCAAAATCCTGCATTGATTATGCTTTTTCCCACATTAGAACCTGTCCCCAGCAACATTATATTTCTATGTTTTCTTCCCATAAATACTGCTCCTATTTTAAATTTATCTAAAAAATTTATTTATTCCCATTAAAATAATTATAACAGATAAAAATGCCATAAGCAAACTGGATTTGTAAAAAAATTTTTATTTTCTTTTAAATTTTATTCTGTCTAATATTTTCTTGACTTTATCGCTATGAAATGCTCCAATTGTATATGAGATATGTGAGATTGTACAAAAAATATATACTGTTGTCTGTCCCGCCTCAAATTCATTATTATTAAAAATTTTATATATAAAGTAAAGTAAAATTATAATCATCACACCACTTATAAATAATTTATTTATTTTTTGAAAAAAATCTTTACTCAAATATCCAAAATAACACACAAATGCAAGCGCTATTATCAAGGGAATCATCAATATTTCAATTGTATTTCCATAAGAAATCATAAAAGCCATTAAAAATAGAAAAAAAGCTGCTGATATAATTTTTTGAAGAAAAATATAAATTATCGTAAATAAAACTAATACTAAAAAACTTTTTGCTTTTGACATAAATTTATTTTCATTTTTTTCCATCCTTTTTTCTCCTTCTTTTATTTTTTTCTTTTAAATTTTATTCTGTCTAATACTTTCTTGACTTTATCACTAAAAAATACTCCAACTGTGTATGCTGTACAGAAAATATGTATTTCCCGTGCTGTCGGAGCAAACATTGCTGTACTTTCATCTGTTTCTGTAAAAACTTTATACAAAAAATAGATTAAAATCGCTGTCATTACACAGCCTAATATCGTTTTATCCATTTTTTTCAAAAATTTACTGCACAAATATCCTAAGTAAAACACAAGCATAAGAACCGTTATTAAAGCAATTCCCGAAATTACAACAGCAATAGTGGTCATTGCCACTTGCGGAAGATGTAAAAATTCCAGAGCATTAATAATAATTCCTGCTAACGGCATCGCAAAAACCAGCCAGAACAAAAATGCCAATGCTGGATATATTGTTTTCTGAAAGAAAAAGTAAATTACTGTAAATAAAACTATACTAAAAAGCTTTTTACTTTCGACATAAATTTATTTTCATTTATTTCCATCCTTTTTTCTCCTTCTAATCTTTATTACTTTTTGTAATTTTTCTATTTTTTATAAATAGATAAATAATTTCCATAAGCAACATTACACTCCAAAACATCAAATAGAATGCTCTATCTTTTTTATACTTTGTTTCCAATTTCTTGCTTAATTCTGAATTTAAAGAAATATTTTCATCTAAATCTCCTGTTTTATCTAATTGATATTGATATAAGATTTCTTTTTTACTCCCAAATTTATCAACAAAGTATTCAGCATCCTGTAATTTTATTTCTTTTAAACCTAATCTTTTTTCTAAAGTTTTCTCATCTAAGTTATATTCAATTTTATTGTCGTTAATGAAAAAATATGTTTCTGGTTTGACACCATATTTCCTTTCGTAAGAATCTGTTTCTTCTATATAACCAACCCAAGTATTATTAATTTTAGCTAATCCATTTAAATACAAAATCAAATCTTCAGGCTTTGTCTTATCGACAAGTTTATAAACTTCATGCTCTGAATCCGAACTCAAAGTTCTTTTTATCAAAAAATTTTGTGATATTTTAATCTCACTATTACGGTTAACTGTGTCATAAGGAAAACGAAGATACCTAACAAATAATAATGATAAAATTGTAAATGCAATAAGAAAATTAAACTTTCGTTTTGAAACAAAAAACCAGAAAGTTAATAAAATTAATATTGGAATTATAAAAGGGGATAACAAGACAAATCCCCAAGTTATATTTGTATCTGCAAGCATATTTTCTCCTTAATTTCTATATATTTATGACCCTTTTATTTTTCAGAAATGCTTTTTAAAAAACTCTCATAAATCTCAAGTTTATCGTCAAGATTTTGTAAATATTTTTGCCACTTTTCAATTTCTATATTTACATATTTTTTATGATTTGTCAAAATTTTCATTCTTTCTTTTATCGTTCCATTCCCTTCATACCGTAAATCTGAATATTTCTTAATTTCACTCAATTTCATTCCCATATCTTTTAATCTTTTTAACATTTTTATCCATTCAATATCGGTTTCATCGTATATTCTTCTATTTTTCTCATCTCTTTTTACACGAAACAGCTCCTTTTTTTCATAAAACCTTATTGTATATGGAGTTAAGCCTGTTTTTTCTGAAAACTCCTTTATTTGCATTATTTTTACTTCCTCTTTCAATATCAATTTATAAAACTATTATACAACAAAAAAAAGCTACTGCAAAATACAATAGCCTAAATTTATCATTTTATTTCAAATTATCTTTAAAGAAACTTTCAAATTTATCAAATGGAATTACATGATTTTTTCCACCATCATATAAATCTGTATGCACTGCACCTTTTACAATGTATAATTCCTTATTTTTATTTCCCAATGCTTTATAGGCATCTTCTGAGAAATATCTTGAATGTGCATTTTCACCAGCAACTATTAAAGTTGGTGTTCTCATTTCAGAAGCATATTCTAATATAGGCATATTAATTAATGGTAACATTCCAGTTGTAGTCCAAGAACCATTTGGGTTAGAATTTACTGCACGAGGATGATATCCTCTTTTTGTTGTATAGAAATCAGAGTATTCTGCAACAAATTTTGGTGTATCTTTTGTAATTTGTTCTTTTCTCAGATTATTTGCCGGTAATAAATCAGCATAGCCATCTTCAACTGCTTTCCATCTAGCTTCATTCATTTCTTTTTTCAAATTATATCTTCCTTCTGCATCAACCGAATCATTGTAACCTTTTGCAGAAACTCTTGTCATATCGTACATAGTAGAAGTTGCTACTGCTTTTATACGAGTATCTGAAATTCCTGCATTTAAAGCAAATCCTCCCCAACCGCAAATTCCTAAAATTCCGATTTTATCTCTATCAATAAATGATTGTGTTCCTAAGAAATCAACTGCCGCACTAAAATCTTCTGTATTAATTTCAGGTGATGGAACATTTCTTGGTTGTCCTCCACTTTCCCCAGTATATGAACCATCAAACGCTAATGTTACAAATCCTCTTTCTGCCAATGTCTGAGCATATAGTCCTGATGATTGCTCTTTAACTGCTCCAAATGGACCTGAAATTGCTATTGCGGATAGTTTTTGATTTCCAATATTTTTTGGAACATACAAATCCCCAACCAGAGTTATTCCATAACGATTTTTAAACATAATTTTCGTATGCTCAATTTTGTTACTTTCCGGAAAAATTTTATCCCATTTTTGTTCTAATTTTATACTCGAATCTTTCACTTGTTTAATTGCAGGTATTGCCATAATATTTCCTCCTATACTTATTATTCCTAATATTGCAGTTACTAATAACCTTTTTCTTAATATTATTATCACATTCCTTTGTTTTGATGTTTTATTTCTTTTGTTTTTCACAAGTGAATTGTATATCATTTTTTTAACTATTTCAAATATTTCTAATTTATATATAACTATAATTTTAAGTTATAATTAGAAATATATATTTTCAAATTTTCTAAAAATTTTTTCGCAATATTTGATAAAGTTTGATTCTTTTTCCAAATAATACTCATTTCTGTTTCAAGCTCTGGTTTTAATGGAATAAATTTCAAATTGCTTTCACTCGTATTTATTATTCCATCAAAGCATAGAACGCTTCCAATATTTTGCTTTGCCATTAATGATGCATTATAAAGTAAGTTAAAAGTACCTACAACATTAAAATTTTCTATACTTTTTCCTATCCAGCCAGCTAAAAAATTATCCACATTTGTTTGTTTTGAAATAATTAAAGGAATATTTTCTAAATCTTTGGACAAAATATAGTCTTTTTTTGCAAGAAAATTATCCTTTCTCACAAGCAATCCCCATTTATCACACCAGGGCAAACTCAAATGCTCATATTTACTTTTATCCACAAACCCAAATGTAATTGCAAAATCTAAAGTTCCGTTATCCAGTTTTAAAAGCATTTCGTCTGCATTTCCACTAGTAACATTTGTTTTTATATTTGGATAATCAATCATCATATCATTAATAATCTTAAAAATATGTCCCATTTGAGCACTCTCACCTGCACCAATATTTATCTCTCCTCCAACAATATCTTCTTGTGTCAAGTTGGCAACTGCCGTATCAACTAATGCTAAAATTTCTTTTGTTTTTGTTAAAAAATAAACACCATCTTCTGTTAAAGTAATATTCCGATTCCCTCTTTTAAAAAGAATAACTCCCAACTCTTCTTCCAAATTTTTTAATTGTTTTGAAAGTGCTGGCTGTGAAACATAAAGAATTTTAGCCGCATTAGAAATATTTCTTTCTGTTGCCACAACTAAAAAATATTTTAAAACTCTTAATTCCATTTTTTCTCCTTTTTTACTATAACTAAAACTAATAGATGAATATTAGTTATAAGTATTAGATATTTTTATTGTTTTATATTATACTAAATATGTAAGATAAAAACAACTTAAAGAAAAAATTTTGGAAGAAAAAATGGAAACTTTATTAGAAAAAATTAAAAAAGTAAATGAAATTTTGAAAGATGATGAACTTTTTAAAGAAATTCATATTGCCAAAGGGGAAAATGAAAAATTGATTGCTGAAATGAATAATGGATATAAAACAAATGAAGAAAAATTAGAGTATCTTGAAAAAATAACTGGTAAATCAATTAATAAATCTGTTACAGTTTCTTTACCATTTCAAACTGACTTTGGAAAACATATTTCTTTTGGAAAAAATATTTTTGTGAATAAAGAAGCAATATTTGTTGATTTAGGAGGAATTACAATTGAAGATGATGTGCTTATTGGACCTAAAGTTTCACTGCTCACTGTAAATCATATTTTAGAACCAAGCAAAAGAAGAGGACTTACAACTGGAGAAATTATTATAAAGAAAAATGCTTGGATTGGAGCTGGATCTACAGTTTTAGCGGGAGTAACTATTGGAGAAAATTCAGTCGTTGCAGCAAATTCAACTGTTACAAAAAATGTGCCTGATAATGTGATTGTAGCTGGGACACCTGCAAAAATTATTAAAAAACTTTAATTTTGGAAAATATTTCAAAAAAGTTATTGACTTATACTATACTCTAACTGCTATCCTTTATTTATCAAATTTATGGAGGTAATAACTATGAAAACAAAATATACTGTTATAACAGGAGCAAGTTCGGGAATAGGTAGAGCTGTGGCTCTAAAATTCGCAGAAAGAAATAAAAATCTTATTCTGATTGCACGACGAAAAAATTTAATAGAAGACTTAAAAAGCGAAATTTTAAAGAAAAATCCGAATTTGGACATTCTTGTAATAGATTTTGACTTAACCGATGTTGATAAAATTCCTGAACTATATTCAAAATTAAACAACTATCATATTGAAACTTTAATAAACAATGCAGGTTTTGGAATGTATGGCAATGTAAAAGAGCAACCTTTAAATAAAATTTCAGATATGCTTCATCTCAATGTAGAAGCATTAACTTTGTTATCTTCCTTATACGTCCAAGATTACCACAACGAAAAAGGCTCTCAATTAATCAATATCTCCTCAGCAGGAGGCTACACAATCGTCCCAAACGCAATTGTCTACTGTGCCACCAAATTTTACGTAAACGCCTTTACAGAAGGACTTGCACTAGAATTAAAGCAAAATAACGCACAATTAAAAGCAAAAGTCCTAGCACCTGCTGCAACCAAAACTAACTTTGGAAATGTCGCAACTGGTAAAACTAATTTTGATTATGATAAATCTTATCCAAACTATCATACATCCGAAGAAATGGCAAATTTTCTCATTCAACTTTACGAAAGCGACAAAACTGTCGGTTACATCAGCCGTGAAACTTTTGAATTTGACTTATCCGATGGATTTTTTCAAAATGCATTTAGTTCTAAAAATAATGTGAAATTTTAAATATTAGTTTTTATTATTGATTTTCATAAAAAAATATTATAAAATATAAAAAAATTATTATTTGGGAGTGATTTTATGAAAAAAATTATATTTGCGTTGTTTTTACTGACTTTTAGTTTAAGTTTTTCTAATTCTGATATCAATATAATATCCAAAGAACTTTGGAGATGTCCTTATTCTGTTGATAAAACCTTTAAAGGACTTACCTATGTAAAATTTTTAAATGAAGATGGTAAACCTTCTATTTCAATTAGTATATTAGATAATCGTGCAGCACTGAAAACAGGAAAAGTTACCCTTGAACTTTCACAATTAGATTATGAAGTAAAAGAAGATGAAAATTCTATCTATTTTACAAACTTGAATGACAAAACACAAGTTTTTTCAAATTACAAATTATCTTATTCGTTTGATAAAAAAAATAGACCTAAAATGGATTTATATCGTATTTCAGATAACAAGAAACTTTGCAGTCTTATAACAAATTAAATTATCAAAATACAAAAAATAATTAATAATTTTTAAGCAACGATTTTTTAGTGATTTTCGTTGCTTAATTTTTTTCCGACGATTTTACGATTGGTTTTTTCCGACGTTTTTTTACCAATCGAATTTAATAATATTTTCTCAAAAATCGCTATCTTTAAGTATTTGAAGTAATTTTTTTATATCATTTTCCGACGGTTTTTATATATCTGATATTTCTAGTTGCCCCTATTTTTTGTAACATATCATTTTTTACCAAATATATTAATAAACCTCTCGCACGGCTTTCTTTTATATTCAAAAGTTTTTCTAATTCCGATCGTGTAAGTTCATTATTAGTTTCAAAAAATTCCATTATTTTTTGAATTTGCACTTCTAAAATCTTTCTTTTTTTGATTTCAGCTTTAATTGTAGATTCTTTGTAGGTTTGAAATTTTTATAAACATTCTGTGAAATCTTCAAATTTATATTCTTTTTCTTGGATTTTTTTTTCTACTATATTTTTATATGTATTAGCTTTATCTTCTCCAATTAAGAATAATTTTTCTTTAGCTCTTGTTATGCCAACATAGTTTTCTTCTATTTTTAACTTTTTAGAATAGCGATTAATATAGTAATCACAAAATATTATAACTTGATCATATTCTAATCCTTTAGATGAATGTGTTGTCATTATATGTTTTGGTTTTTTGGCTTCTTTAATATAAAATATTTTATTTGAATCATTTGATAAGACTTCTAATAAAATTTCATTTTCTTTTACAATTTTTTTATTGTTTTCCACTGTTTGTATTTCAATATCAAAATATTCAAAAATCTCTTGAATTATTTGTAAATCTAATTTTTCAGATAATTTTCTTAATTTTTCTCCTATTTCTGAAACTTCTTTTTGGGTATATTCTCTAAATAAGAAAGTATTCATAAAGTCATATTCCGAATAATCTTTATCAAAATAATATTTTGCTATTTGTTCCAATAAAAAGAAATTTGGACAATCATTTAAAATATCTCTTTTTATTACTTTAAAATCACTGTCTATTTCTATTAATCCAGATGAAATACTTTTTATATCCTCATTATTTCCTATTAATACTAATATACTTTTTTTTAAATCTATCTTTTGTCTTTTTATTATATCTTGTATATCTTCTTTTTTATTTCCAGTACTTTTTTTATAGAAAATCACTTTTTCATTTGTTTTTTCAATTTTTTCTATATTTTTTTCTGATAATATTTGAGAAAATAAAGTAATATTTATATGACTTCTAAAATTATGATGTAATCTAAAAATATTAAAACTAATTTTTTCTATATTATTTTCTACTATATTTTTAAAATTTTGAACCTTAGCTCCTCTCCATCCATAAATTGATTGTTTGTCATCTCCTACAATAAACAATTTTATTCCTAATTCTTTAGCAAAATAGCAAAATAACTCGTGCATTCCTTGATCCGAATCTTGATATTCATCTATAAAAATCTTTTTGTACTTATATTTTAAATATTCTTGTACTCTTACAGATTTTTTTAGTAATTCTAATGCCAATTCACATTTAAAATTCTTCCCTAATTTTTGTATATCATTATCATATGTTCCAAAAATTTTGTGCTCTTTTAATTTTTTTAGGCCATCGTTATAATTATAAAATTTATCTTTTTTTTGGTAAGAATAATAAAATTTTTCTGGAATATTATCTTCAATGCTTTTAATAAAAATATCTATTATTTCTTTTTCTAAAAAACTGTCAATTGTTCCAATAAATACTCTTCCTTTTTTCACTATTTTATCTCTTAATTCTGCAGCTGCTTTATTTGTAAAAGTTATTGCAACAAAGTTATAGTGATCTTTTTCTTTTTCTATATCAAATTCTAATTTTTTTACTAATATAGAGGTTTTTCCAGAACCTGCACTTGCTAATACACAAATATTTCCTTCTGTTTTTATAATTTTATCGCGTTCTTCCTTATCAATTGGATTTATCTCTTTATCTTCCATTATCTACAAACTCCTTTAATACTGGGGTATTTTCTTTGATTTTTTCTGCTAAATCTTTGTTCATGGTATTTTTTATGAATTCAATCATATTATATAGTTTACTTGACTGTAGCCATTTTACTGCTTTTTCTTCTCCAACATACTCTTTTCCTTCAATTTTTCTAATATAATCATTTAATTCTTTAGGAATTATTTTATATAAATCATTTTCCAAATCAATTTCTGATAAATATATGTTATTTTTTTTGAATTTATTAACGAATTTATTATATTTTCTGTAAATGTTTTCTTTTAGCTTTTTTAATTCTTCTTTATATTTGGGGTCTTTTTTATCTACATTAAATTCTATACTCTCAATGCGATTTAAATTTTCATTATCGATTAATTCAACACATCTATTTAATCCTATTAAATCATACGTATACGGTTTATTTTTCTTCGATTTTAAATCATTATCAGTTTTTATAAAATATTTTATTTGTAATTTTTTATATAACTCTACATAAGGTTTAAAATTTATTCCATCTGTTTGTAGTAAAAATTTTCCTAATGTTTCGTAATTAGGAGTTACTTTTAGCAAAACAGCTTCAAAAAGTACGTATTCTGAAGCTCCTTCAACTAAAAGTACTTCATTATAAAATAGTGATTCTGACAATCCTTTATTCAATTTTTTCTTTAATGTTTTATATTCTTTAGGTACTTTATATAAATATGAAAAACTTTTGGAATTAGAATTATTAGTAATTCTAATTAACTGTGTTTCATCCATTTCATATAATATTTTTGAAGAATGAGTTGTAAGAAAAAAATAGTTATAAACAGGCTGTAAAAATAATTGTTGTGAAAGCATCATTTGCATTGAATTATGTAAACTATTTTCAGGTTCTTCTATCAAATAAATTACAATTTGATTTCCATAATTTTTTTCTGTTACTATTTTATTTAAAGCATACGATAATATTTTTTTTCTTCCATCACCACTTGTCGGATAATAATTTTCATCATCATTCCATTTTATGTAAGGTACTAAGTTATCCATAAATCCATTTACTACAATTTCTGATTTTAATTCTATTGACAGCTCTTCTAACTTATATTTTTTATAATTTTCTGTTAATAAATCTTGAATATTTTTTATAACACTTAATTGACTCACATTTTCGTTTATTTCAGAAATACTTCTTTCAATTTTTTTTTCTAATTTCGCATCATTTTCATTATTATTTTTATCATCAAATAACAATTTCCGATTTCTTTTAAATATTTTTTGTAAATCTTCCGTATTTGGATTAACATACATTATTTTAAAAATCCTGTCAATTTCATATGTTTCACCAATTCTTGGTATATTTTCTAAATTTTCTAAAATTGAACCCCAATACATATCGGGATTTCCAAATAAACTGTTATCATCATAATTTGCTTCTAATTTTATAAAAAAACTGTCTAGATTTTCATCTGAATTTCTTGCTCCTTTTGTTTTAGAAATTAGAAATTTTGAATTTTTTGAAAAACTATTTTCATCATCTAAATTTCTATCACTAATATCAATTTCTAGTATCATTTCTATTTTTTTACTAGTATCATTTTTATAAAAATCTGTATTTAAGAATCCATTTTTTCGTATATCTCTATCTAATAAAAATCGTAAAGCATAAAGTAAATTTGTTTTTCCTGTATCATTCATTCCAAAAATTACATTTTTATTAGATAACTCTATTTCTATATTTTTAAAATTTCTAAAATTTTTTATAATTAATTTTTTTAATTTCATAAATAACTCCTATCTTATTATATTATTTTTTATTACTATTATTTTTCACATACCAATTCCCATAAAACGCCCATCCCAATTGTCCCACCATCACAATCCAAATCAGCGGCTCGCAAATCATTACTCCAAAATAACCCAATTTTGGCACGATAAAAATTACGAAGATTATTTTACCAAAAAATTCTATTACGCTGGAAACAAGAGGAATCAATTTCTCTCCGAGAGCCTGTAAAGCGTATCGCAAGTTAAAGAGGATTCCTAGTATTGTGAAAAATGGAGAGGCGATTTTTAGGTAGGTTGAGCCGTTGTGAAGTACGATTTCAGATTCGGAGCCTGACATCAGATGAATCATATTTTTGGAAAATAAATATACAAAAATTGTGATTCCGATTGCGAAAATTATATCCATCATATTTGCGTAAAATACGCCTTTTCGGATTCTGTCTACTTTGTTTGCACCTTTATTTTGGGAAACGAAAGTTGCAAGTGCGAGTGCTATTGTAGTTAGTGGAATGTTGCAAAATCCCATAAGTTTTCTTGCCGAAGTATGTCCAGCGATAATCAAGTATCCAAACCCATTTATCGCATACTGTAAAATAAGCGTTCCCATAAGTACAATCGCAATCATAAACCCCATAGAAAGTCCTTGTCCAAGCAGTTCCTTGTACAATTTTTTATCAAATCTGAAATGTTTTTTTCTAGGGATTAAAATCGGCTCTTTTACATAAATGTAGATAATACTCAAGATAACTGAAATTGCCTGTGCAATAACTGTTGCAATCGCAGCTCCGCCAATTCCCATTTTAAGGGAAGTTATGAAATAAATATCAAGGAAAATGTTTAAAATTGAGGCGATTACCAAAAATACAAGCGACATAAAGCTGTTTCCGATTGCACGTAAAAGTCCTGACGACAAGTTGTAGGAAAAAGTTACGCCAATAAACATTGTTATTATGTTTATATATTCAAATGCTTCATTTATAATATTTTCAGGTGTATGCAATATTTTTAGCAGTGGCATAAGAATAAATCGTGATAAAATCATTACTCCCACAGTAATCCAAATCCCAATAACAATCGAGCCAGCCACAGACTTTTTCAAAAGATTCTTGTTATTCGCCCCATAATTTCTAGCCGTAACCATACTAAGCCCATTTCCGATTCCTAACGCAAATCCAAAAATCAGCTCAAAAATAACCGCCGAAGCCCCAATAGCCGCAAGCGAGTTATCTCCCAAAGTATGCCCCACAATAGCAATATCCGCCATATTGTAAAGCTGCTGAAAAATATTCGACACAAGTATCGGTATCGAAAAAATCAGAAGCGACTTCAAAATATTATCATTTATCAAATCAACCGAAAAATTAAATTTTTTCATTTTCTGTCCTTTCTTTTTATTTTTCAAATCGTAAGTTTTTTATTCTTATTTTAAAAATAATTTTTTGTAAAAAATATAATTTTTCTATTTTTCCAAAAACTCTTTCATATCCGAAAAAATTGGTATTTCCAGTTCAACTTCCTTTTTGCTTGCAGGATGTATAAATTTTACCTTATAAGCGTGCAAAAATTGTCTATTTATTCCAAGTTCTTTGTTTAAGCCATTTCCGTAAAGTTCGTCTCCTACGATTGTGTGTCCGATGGATTTTAGGTGAACTCGAATTTGGTGAGTTCGCCCTGTGAAAAGTTCACATTCTACTAATGTCACATTTTTTTCAGGATAAGTTTTCAAGACTTTTACAGCCGTTTTTGCATATTGCCCTCGCTCATCAATTATTCTTTCCAAATTATCTCCATCCCGAAAAATCCGTCTTTCAATAACTATTTTCGTTTCGTCTTCTTTCAGACTTTCCTTTCCAAAACTACTTTGATTCTCTAAATTTAAATTATTTTCTTTACTTTCGTTTTCAAAATCTGCACTTTTGCTAATTTTACTATCTTCGTTTTCAATAGTTAAATTGTTTTCTATTTTTTCCATTTCATCGTATTTTTTCATTTCTCCAAAATTAACTTTTTCAATTTCAGGTTTCAAATTTTCCTTTTCCAAATCCTGAATCTTATGTTTTTCCCCATCTTTTGCAAGTTCTTCATTGATTCTAGCAATTTCCTTAGCATCAATAATTCCATTCACAATCGCCAGATATTTTTTCTCAAAAATCGAAAAATTTTGTAAAAATGCCTGTGCAAAACTGTTTTTGGCAATAATAATCAGCCCAGATGTATTCATATCGAGCCTGTTGTAAAATCGTGGCACTCGAACTTCACCATATTTTTCCAAAAAATGATTTACAATTCCGTTTGCAAGTGTAAAATCAGCTTTTTTCTGTGTCGGATGTGTAAGCAAAAATGGCTCTTTATTCACAACCAAAATATCCTCATCTTCAAAAATAATATCAAGTGGCAGTTTAATCGGCTTAATGTCCGTCCCCTTTTTCTTCTCTACAACTCTCAAATTCCCATGTGACGGCAATTTCTTAGTCAATCTTACCTGCTTTCCATTCAAAAAAACTTCCACATTTCTCAAACTTCTCCCCGAATAATTCTGCACTTCCCGCAAATACTGCGAGATTTTCATCCTCTGATGTTCCTTTTCGATTCTAAATTTTTTCATTATCTATACACATCCTTTTTACAAATTTATTTTTTTAATAAACTTTAAAATATTTAATTCTTACTTTAATCATCTCGATAAACCATTTTTTAAACTTATATTTTAAATTTGTTGTATTTTATTATATAATTTATCGTTTTAATAAACCGACGGAGCTTTTATTTGTTCGGCTACGACTGTTTGACGACTGGAAGGAGGAGTTTCGGAGTTGAGCAAATAAAAGTCGGAGTCTAGCCATAGGTACAGGATTTGCGGCAATGAGCAATCCTGTAAAAAAAAAGAAAAACACATTAATTATAGAAAAAATATTTATTAATAAAAATAAGTTGCTAAATAAATCTATTAATAAATATTTTTATTATTATTTTTCAAAATAATTATCAGTTTCCCATTTTCAAATTCCACGCTAGCTTCATTTCCAACAATAACATTACTCACAAGCCTGGAACTTTCCCTTTTCACATCAATTTTATTCGTTTCAAACTTAAAGCCTTTCAAGGTTAATTTTTCAACTTTTTCACTAATTGGAATAATTGAAAATTCACATTCCTTTTTATTTTTTAGGACAAAAGATTTTTCTGCATAAAAAATTTCTTCATTTTTCTGCAAAAAAACAAGATTTTTATACTTTTCCATTATGAATAGGTTGCTCAAAGTCATGTCAATTCGTTTCCCAAGTCCACCAACAACAAATATTTTCTCAACAAAATTCTTATTTTCCGAAATTTTATTAATTTCTTTCAAAATCAACTCAAAATCTGTAAAATCCTTGTCTTTTGGGAATTTTTTTATCAAAATATTCTTACTTTTATAATATTCCAAAACTTTTTTTTCAATCGAATCCAGATCCCCAACAATCACTTCTGGCATTTTCCCATATTTAAAGGCAAAATTCGCTCCCCCATCCGCACAAAAGCAAACTGCATTTTCCGAGACAAGTTTATCCATAAATTGCTGCGAATATTTATATTCCCCATTCAAAAAAATCACATATTTTTTCTCCATTTTTCTCCCTTCAAATCAAGAAATATACTCAGACCTATTTTAAATTAAACTGCTAAATTTATATAAATTTATGGTTTGAATAAAATAGTCATAGCTTTTGAGTTTAGTTTTAAATACGTTTTACCATACAATATATTTATTATACTGTTTTATCTGATTATTTACAAGATTATAAAAAAATCCCTTCAAATTTTAGGAATCTTCAAAATAACTTTAAATCCTCCATATTCACTATGTTTCATCATAACTTTACCATTATGGACATCAATAATTTGTTTTACGATAAGAAGTCCCAAACCGTGCCGCTGCTCTGTCGTATTTTTATCACAAACCATATAATGTGGGGCATTATTGAGTTTTTCCAGCTCTTTGTCAGAAACTCCTGTTCCATTGTCTTCAACGCAAATTATGCAATTTTTTTCATCTTCTTTTACTGATATATAAATTGTACATCCATTTTCGTTGTGATTAATACTGTTTTGAATTAAGTTCGACAAAGCTCGTTTTATCAAATTACTGTCGATATTAGCAAAGCAAGATACAAGTTCATTTTTCGTCTTCCACTCTATCGGAAATTTTTCATCGATATCCATGTTCAAAAAATCAACGACAACTTGCCTAACGACTGCTACTACATTTTCTTTTTTCTGCTCAAAAGGCTGCATATTGTATTCTAATTTTGAAGCAAGGTTCAAATCATTTATTAAATTTTTTATACGCTCACTTTGTTTCAAAATGACGGAAAGCTTTTTATCCGTTTCATCTGATAAATTTAAAGATGTTTTCAATTGGCTTGTATAGCCCATTATCATTGATAGAGGAGTACGAATATCGTGAGAAACTCCTGCAATCCAGTTGGCTCGTGCTGTGTCTTTATTTCGCAATTGTTCCCTTTGATTTTGCAAAATTTCAGAAGTTTTATTTATACTTTTTGCAAGTTCTGACAAAACACCTTTTTCTTTCACATGTACAGGTGTATCTTTATCCAAATTTTGTATGCCTTTTATTATTGGATTTACAGAACTTAGAAGTTTAGAGTTTGAAATAATGTATATCAAAAATATAAAAATTATGTTTAGACAAAAAAGTATAAATAAAAATTTTGGAATTTTTTTGACAAGTCCATATTTCCAGCTGGCTACTGGGTATTTCCAATAACTATTTTTAGGATAGCCTAGCACAAGTAAATTACTTTCAACTTTAGAAGTGAAAACAGGATAATTTTTTATATAGGCATGTGAAAATATGGCAATATCAGATATTGAGTATTCTTTTGGAATATCATTAGGTAAATTGTCTGTTTGCCATATAACTTTTTTTGAATCGTTGTCAATCAAGATTGCCCATATATTTTGTTTTTTTAAGTCAGCAGTCATTTCGCTAGGCAAAGTGTATTTACCATTTTCAAATTTTAACATACTTGCCACTTTAAAAGTATAGTTCATGGGAGGATTCTTTGACACATATTTAATAATCCATAATCCGTATAGAAAAATATTTAAGAATAGAAGTAGGACAAAACTTAATATTAAGGTTATTATAAAACGCCGTATTAGTTTTAGTATGCTTTTCATATCATTTTCCCTCCACAATTAGTTTGTAGCCTAATCCTTTCATTGTTATTAATGACACAGGATGGGAAGGGTTAATTTCAATTTTTTCTCTAATGCGTCTTATATGTGTCATCAGAGAATTTGTATAGACATAGGCATTTTCGCCCCATACAGCTTCACACAATGTATCTATGGTTACAATATGTCCAGCATTTCGGTAAAGAGTCTGCAATAATTCATATTCCTTTGCAGTTAACGGTATATTTTTATTATCTTTTATAATTTCTCCACGTGAAAAATCAATTTGACAGCCATTTAAATTTACAATTGGACTTTCTTTTTTGTAAGTTCGTCGCAAAATTGCTGTAATTCTAAACAAAAGTTCTTTTGGCAAAAAAGGCTTTACAATGTAGTCATCCGCCCCTAAACCAAAGCCCTTGAATTTATCCTCATCTTCTCCACGTGCTGTAAGAAATAATATTGGATAATTACTGGCTTTTCTCAACTTTTCCAGCAATTCAAAACCATTTCCATCTGGAAGCATGACATCCAGTATCGCTAAATCAGGCTGTTTTTCTTCAACACATTTCATAGTTTCCTTCACACTTTTTGCAGTCTGTATATTTTTATACCCGTAATCAGCTAAAATTGATATAGTCATATCTAAAATTTCCTGCTCATCATCAACAATTAAAATACATTTATTTGTCAAATATTTTTCAATCATTCCAAAATCTCCTTTTATTGCTATTTAAAATTTTATCAATTAATTATAGCATATAAATTAATTTCAGTTTTTTATTTTTCAAAAAAGTAAGGTAAATGTAAAGTAGAAAGAATATTATCGTAAGGTTGATGTGATAATATATGAGTGTAGAAAAGGAGGAGAGTATAAAATAAATATAAAAAAATTAACAGACGAGAGGAAGGTTATTATGAAAATGGAACTAATAAAAAAATTAAGCGATGATGTTTTTGCAGATAAAAAACAACATTTAATGGCTAGCAGAATAGCATTAATTATGAGCTTAGTACCTATTTTAAGTCAAATTATGTCAATATTTAAGGTAAATTATGTAATAGCACATATGTTTGGTGCAGTAAACGCCTTGTGTATTCTAGGTTCTTTTGTATTATCTGTTTTATGCATAAAAAATCAAAAAAATCGTAATTTTATGAATATTTGCTCAATAATAATAAGTGGATTTTTTATGCTTGTTGTTGCAGCTTTGATGGTTATAGGTTTAATTTATACTATTGCCTATGTAGTAAAACACTAGAAGAATTAGGAATTTTTGTATAATATTATTTAAAATATTTGAATTTTATATTATAAGTGAAAAATCTGATTATATAAAAAGGCTGTCTCATAAGGTTTATTTTATGAAACAGCCAATTTTATTAAAAAAATTCTAATATCTTAAAAGCTCAACTTTTTATATCATAAAAATTTTCCAAAATCAGTAAAATTTCTTCTCCGTAATCCCTGATTTTACGCTTCCCCATTCCCTTTAACTGCGAAAGTTCTTCCATATTTTTAGGATTGTTTTTTGCAATATTCGCCAAAAGCTGGTTTGAAGCAATAATATACGGTGGATAGCCCAACAGCTGTGCTTCTCCTGCCCGCCATTCCTTTAATATCTTGTACAGTTCCACTTCATCTTCTGTCAAATACTCCATATAATTTGGGTTAGCATCTTTAAATTCTTTTACATCTTGTGTAAAATTATCTTTTCCAGAGTTTTTATTAAATTTATCTGTTTTTTCACACTCAACAAAAGCCGTCCAGTAATATTTCCCCTCAATTTTCACCAGTTCAGCCTGATATTTCACAATTTGAACATCTTTTAACACTTTTTCCAGTTTTTCCTGCTCAAATTCCTCCATTTTATCATTAAATGGCAATGTTACTATTTTTAACACCTCAATTTCCCCCTTTTTTATATTCTTACTGTCTTAAAACCGCACCATAATCCTTCTCAACCTTAGCTACAATTTTATTGGAAATGTCTACAATTTCTTTTTCTTCCAATGTTTTGCTCTTATCTCTTAGAACTACGCTGATTGCCACACTCTTCATTCCTGGCAGTACTCCGACACCCTGATAAATATCGAATAGTTCCACTTTTTCTATTTTCTTGTCAACTTTCTGGATTGTTTTTAATACATCTCCAACTAGGATTTCTTCCTTCATAACGAATGCAAAATCTCTTGGAACAGCTGGATATTTGACAATACCTTGATAATTTGCCTCTTTACCGATATATTTCTGAATCAAGTCAATGTTAAATTCTCCAACTAGAACTGATGTTTTCCCTAAGTCAAAGTTTTCCAGCACATCTGGATGAATTTCTCCAAAACTTCCAATTAATTCACGTCCCACAAATACATCAACTGAACGTCCAGGATGTAACTGGCTTTGCTCAGAACGTTTTATCATATAGTTATTAAATTTAAGCTGTGTAAAGATTTCTTCTACAATTCCCTTCAAATCGTAAAAATCGTAAGGAACTGGCTTTGGATTCCACAATGTCTTGTCGTTTTCTCCAGCCAGAATTATTCCCAATTTCACTTCTTCCTTCGCTAATTCTTCAGCTTTTTCGAAAGTTCTGCTCACTTCAAAGAATCTGATATTTGAAACATTTCTGTTAATATTGTCCTTTGCGTTTTTGATAAGGCTGTAAAGCAATGTCGGACGCAATGTTACAAAATCCTCTGTAATTGGTTTTAGCACGTCAATCAGTTTTTCCTGTGCAACTGTGTATTTTATTTTTTCCATCGCATCTTTTGGAACAAAGCTGTAGTTGATAACTTCCTTAAGTCCTGCATTTGCCGCAATAAGTTTTACCTGCGTAGAAAGTTTTGTTGTGTCAATAACTGGCTGTTCACTAATATCCAGTTTTGGTAAAATGTTTTCGATATTGTCAAAACCATACATTCTGATAATTTCTTCAAAGTAGTCCTGCTCATTTTCCAAATCATCACGGTAACTTGGTGCAGTCAATGTCAAAGTTTCTCCATTATCCACAACTTCGATTTCAAGTCTAGTTAAAATTCCAATAACAGTTTCACGAGGAATTACTTTCCCAACGAAACGGTTCAATCTTTCAAAATTAAGTTCAGCAGATTTTTTCTCATAAGGAACAGGATAATTGTCAACAGCTCCAGCCAATATTTCTCCACCTGCTACTTCCTGAATCAAATTCGCAAGTCTATTTATCACATTAATCGCATTTTCCTCATCCACTCTTCTTTCAAATCTATATGAAGAATCACTTGATAAAGTCAATCTTCTTGAAGTTTTTCTCACATTTTGCGAGTTAAAGTTTGCCACTTCCAGAAGGATATTTTTTGTATTTTCAGTAATTTGTGAATTTTCTCCGCCCATTACACCACCAAGTGCTACAGCTTTCACTCCATCCGAAATTACGATATCATCACTATTTAATTCTCTTTCCTGTTCATCAAGCGTAACCAGTTTTTCATTTTCAAGCCCTGCTCTCACAACAATCTTTCCACCTTCAATTTTATCAAGGTCAAAAGCATGATTAGGCTGATTAAGTTCCATCATAACAAAATTTGAAGCATCTACAATATTATTAATACTTCTAATTCCAATAGATTCTACTCTTTCCTTAAGCCATTTTGGACTTTCCTTAACCGTTACATTTTTAATAATTCTAGCCACATATCTTTTTGCCAAATTGCTGTCTGCAATTTCAACTGAAATATTGTCAGCCGTTTTTTCGCTACTTTCAGTATTTATCACAAAACTAGGATATTTTACTTCTTTCCCGTAATAAGCCCCCAGTTCTCTTGCAATCCCAATATGCGATAAACAGTCAGGACGATTTGGCGTAATTTCCAACTCGAACACAGTATCATTAATTCCCAAATATTCCTTCATTGGTATTCCAGCAGGTGTATCTTGAGGTAAAATCATAATCCCGTCAGAATCCTTACCAATATTCAGTTCTTCTTCTGAACAAAGCATTCCATTTGATTCCACACCTCTTATTTTCCCTTTTTTAATAACAAAGTCTTCAGCTAGTTTTGCTCCAACCTGTGCTAAAACAACCTTATCTCCAGCCTTATGATTAGACGCACCACAAACAACCTGCAAAATTTCCTTCCCATTATCTACTTTACAAATCGTCAAATGATCCGAATCAGGATGCATCTCCTTTTCAACAATATGTGCTGTTACAACATTTTCCAAGTTTTCCCCCAGCACCTCGATTTTTTCCACTTCCTGCCCAATCATAGTAAGGGCATTTTCCATTTCATTTATTTCTATTCCATCTAAATCTATATACTGCTTTAACCAGTTCAACGAAATCAGCATTTTTTTCTCCTTATTTTTCTTTTTTTTATTTCAAATATATTATACAATCTATCTTATTAATAAATGGTAATCCAAGTTTTTTGATTATTAATTATTTTTTTTATTTATCATAAGTTTTTCTAAGCAGGGAGATCAAACGCCATCTCCCTGCACCTACGCTTTACGCAAAACTTTCTTATAAAAGAAAAAGAAAACTCGATTTTTAATAAAGATTATTTCATTTCTTTAAATAATTACAATTTAAATTATATTCAAAAATCTCAAACAGTTCTTTTTCTCTTAACGAAATTTTGCTTGATTTTTGTTTTAATCAAACAATCATTGTAATTGAATTAAAATGTCGTGATTTTTTTGGAATAAAATTGATTGTCTGAGCTTTTTCAAGATTTTTAAATTGCTAAAATTTAGAGAGTTTATAATAACTTTCATTAAAAAGCGAGTTTCAATTTTATTTCCAAAAAATGCTTAGACGAGTAGGGATTAGTGCGTAGCACTTTCGCCAAAATCTTCAGATGTTATAATTTGAAGAAATTGAAATAACTAATATTGCGAAATAAAAGGGGATAGCGACTGTTCCCCTTTGCTTTATAAAAAAGAAAAAACATAAAATTATAGAAAAAATATTTATTAATAGTTATTTATTTATAAAATTTAAAAATATTTTTACTACTTTTATAAATAATTCAGGTTTTTCTATATACTTCATATTTTTTGAAAAAACTACTTTTCCAGTCTTCTTCTCAATTTGTATATTTTTATTGTTCTTATTTTCTAAAACCGTAATTTTCCCGATTTCCTTCCAAAAATAATTTTCTAAAAGTTTTCTATTTTGATTTTCCACTCTAATTCCATCTTTATTTAAAAAAATATATTTATTTATATTGACTTTTTCAAAGTTTTTATCCATATTTAAACTAAAAATTTTGTCTTTCATTAAATTATTTTCTTCAATAATTCCGAATTTAAAGTCAAAATTATCCTTATTTTTCAGATTTTCATTATATTCATTCTTTAAAACAAAATCAATATAATTTTTTACAAACAATTTTGAAGCCATCCTGTTTAATTTCAAATTTATTGTAATTTTTTCCAAATTATTATTTATTAAATTTTCTTTATTTTCCACTTCAATAACAAGAAATTCTACATCGTCAGAGCCATTTTTCAAATTTAAATAGAAATAATTTTTCACATCTTCAAAAAATATTTTTTTCTTTTTCAAGACATCTTCAAAGCCATTTTCATAAAAAATATATTTCCCAACTGAACTTTCTTCCATTTTTAGCCATAAAAACTGAATTGGTGCAAGTGATATAATGAATATTCCAATCCAGAATAAAAACTCAAAATAATTTTTTCCCCAGTTTACAAGCGACGAAATTACAAGGAAAAATCCCAAAACAATGCAAATTGCCATAATAAATGTGCTTTTTATAATTAAAACTTGTGAAATTCCAGCTTTTCCAACTGTTTTTCCTAATATTTTTTCTTTCATTTTCAAAAATTATCTCTCTTTATCTTTTCTAAATTTTTCCATTCTTACAATTCCTTCATCATCTGCTTTATTTATTCCATTTTTGTAGCTATATCCCATTTTTTTATAAAACGGAACAGCTGTAATAGACGCAGGTATCTCAATTCTTTTGGCTCTTAAAAAATATTCATCTTTTTCCAATGTTTCAATAATTTTTCGTCCTATTCCCTTTCCCTGATGTTCAGGCGAGATAAAAATAGTAAATAAAGAACTTTCATCAATTTTATCCCAATATGGTCCAATTGCTCCACATCCAATAATACTGTCCTTTTCTTCGGCAACATAAAAATGTGTCCACGAGGCTCTTTTAAGAACATTTTCAGGCTGGAAATTATTTACATAATTTTCTATTAAATCAGCAGAATAATCTTTTATATTTGTTTTTCGCAATGTTTCTACAATCAATTCAGATACTTTTTTAGCATCTTTTTTCTGAAATCTACGTATTTTCATATTTTTCTTTTAAATTACACTGATTAAATCCTAAAATTGATTCAAAAACCTCTCATCATTTTCAAAAAACGCTCTCAAATCATCAATTCCGTATTTAAGCATCGTAATTCTTTCAAGCCCTAGTCCGAATGCAAAACCTTGATATTTTTTCGGATCGATTCCAACACCTTCCAGAACTTTCGGATTTACCATTCCGCTTCCTAAAATTTCAAGCCACCCAGTCCCTTTACAAACTCTACATCCAGCTCCTTTACAAACTCCACATTCTACATCCATTTCAGCCGATGGTTCTGTGAATGGGAAAAAATGCGGACGGAATCTTACTTTTCTGTCTTCTCCAAATATTTTTTTCACGATATTTTCCAAAATCGCCTTAAAATTAGCAAAAGAAACATCTTCTCCTACCATAAGCCCTTCCATCTGATGGAACATTGGCGTATGCGACACATCGTAGTCCGGGCGGTAAACTTTCCCAATCGAAATCATTCTAAATGGTGGTTTTCTATCTTCCATATATCTAATTTGCATACCAGAAGTTTGTGTTCTTAGCACAACATTTTCTTCTTCGATGTAAAATGTATCTGAAATTTCACGTGAAGGATGTGTTTTTGGAATGTTTAATGCATCAAAATTGTATTTCACATATTCCACTTCTGGTCCATCCACAATGTCAAATCCCATTGTAGAAACAATGTCTTTTATTTCCATAACTGTCTTTGTAAGCGGATGAAGCGAACCCACGTTAGCCTTTCTTCCTGGCAAAGTCACATCTATAGTTTCGTTTTTCAGTCTTTGCTGTTTTGCAATTTCCTTTAAGTCAGTATTTACTTCTTCAAATCTATTTTGCAGTACATTTTTTATTTCATTCGTAACTTTTCCAAATTCAGCCCGCTTTTCAGCCGCAATATCAGCCATTCCCTTCATAATAGCTGTAAATTCCCCTTTTTTTCCCAATATCTTAACTCTCAGGTCATTCAGCTCCTCAAGATTTTCCACCTCTTTAAGTTTTGCTAACACTTCTTCTTTCAAGTGTGCCAATTTGTCTAACATTTTTCCTCCTGTTTGCTTCACTTTTCTTTATTTTTACCATAAAAATTTATGTTTTTATTATATCACACTTTAAATATATTAAAAAGTTTAAATTTTCTATTTCTAATTCAAAAAAAGAATACCCACAATAAGGTATTCTCTTAAATATTTTGAATTATAACTTGTATTTCCAAAATAATTACAAAGCTATTTTCTATATTTTTCAGCAAACTGCTGAAGTTCAGCTATTTCTTTTTTTGCTCTATCAGATAAAACTTTTACATCGTTAATCATCTGTTTGGAACGTGCCATAATAAAATCCAGATATTCTGTATTTTTAGTTTTTAAGTACATTTCCTTGGCATAATACATATCCTTAAAATCATTTTTAGCCTGTTTTATTAATAGTTTTTGCCCAACCATAACAATTAGTGCCGCTGCCAAGGCTATTATCGTCCCATATCCTTTAGTAAGCGGATATAAAATCATTCCAATAATCATAAGTCCTGTAACTAAAATAGAACTGTTTTTTATATACCCTTCTTTTGGTGGAACTTTCACATATTTTTCCATTTTTTCAATCATTTTTTTAAACATCTATGCTAAAATTCCTAACCAGTATCCTAATATTCCTATTATAAAGAATCCAAAAATTATCCAAATAGCATTTACTTTTCTCTTTAACAGATACATACATGCAAATGTAAGTAATAAGGCTAGTAATCCAGGTAATAATGAATCTAATATACTTTGAACTGTCGTTACAACTTCTTTTCCAGTTTGATCTGTGTATTTAGACAATACCAACGGCACATTTATTGAAGTCCATTTTGAAACCAATGCTCCCATTACGAAAAGTCCCAATATAGAAGCTCCCTGAGTCAATTTTTGGATTACTCCACCTTCCATATCTCCAACAATTTCAGTTCCTTTTTCGTATCCATATTTTAATCCATACCATCTAGTAAGCACTCTTGCCAAATTTATTCCAAAAAAGAAAATAAACGGTCCTAATAGATTTCCTCCAGCTATTGCAAGTGAAGCTCCAAGTGCTGCCAATACCGGACGTAAAGTTCCCCAGAAAATAGGATCTCCTACTCCTGCAAGTGGTCCCATAAGCCCTACTTTTATTCCGCTTATAGTTGCGTCGTCAATATCTACACCATTTGCTTTTTCTTGTTCCATTGCGGCTGTAACTCCCATTATAGTTGAACCTATCCATGGTTGAGTATTAAAAAATTCCAAATGTCTTTTAAGAGCCGCTGCCTGATCTTCCTTTTTAGAATATAGTCTTTTTATTGCAGGAATCATTGTTACGCAGAATCCCATTGACTGCATTCTTTCAAAGTTGAATGATCCTAGTAAAGTTGTAGATCTCCAGTACATGCTTTTCAAATCTTTGTCAGTTAATTTTTTTTCTATATTTTCTGCCATTTTTCCTACCTCCTATAGTCCTTCCAGTTCATCATCCGCTTCTTCTGTAACCGCGGTTCCACCATTTCCACCACTTGGTAAAGTAATAGATGCGTGATATTTGGGATTTAATTGAATATACAATATTGCAAGACATAATCCTAATATTCCTAAACCAACCAAGTTAAATTCTGTAAACGCCGCTATTACAAATCCTAGGAAGAAGAATGGCATCAATGCTTTTGCTTCCATCATATTTATTACCATCGCATACCCAACAACTACTATAAATCCTCCAGCAATTTGAAGCCCTCTTGTAATTACTTCAGGAATTGCGTTCAAAGCTCCTTCTACTGCACTTGTTCCGGCAATCATACCTACTAATACAGCTGGAATTGCTACTCTTAACGCCTGCAAAGCCAGTCCTGCTAAGTGACACATTTCAATACCTCTAAAATTAGCTTGTTCTGCATATTCATCTGCTTTATGCTGAAAGAACACTGTGATTGTTCTAACGAAAATTGTAAGAACTTGTCCTGCTGCTGCAATTGGTACTGCAACTGCTATTCCTTCTGCAATTGACTGTTTACCTACAATTACTAAAATTGCTGAAATTACACTTGCTAACGCTGCATCAGGCGCCATCGCCGCCCCAACGTTCATCCATCCAAGTGCTATCATTTCAAGCGACCCGCCTAATATAATTCCTGTTTTTAAATCTCCCAGTACTAACCCCACTAAAGTACATGCTACTAACGGACGGTGAGTCTGTCTTTCATCAAGCACACTTCCCATTCCGGCTATAGCCGCCACAAGCGCTAATAAAATTAACTGAATAACATTCATGCTTCTGTCCTCCTAAATATTTAATTGTTCTGTATTTTTATTTTTTTAGTCAAATGAGATAGAATCTAATTTAGAGTTAATGTCTTCTTTTGCAGAAGTTACTAATTGTCTCATATCAAGCTCTACACCCATAGCTCTTAATTTATTAAATGCTTCCAAGTCATCTTTATTAATTGCAACGGCTTTTGAAATTAATTTATCCCCTTCTTTAAAAGTCATTCCTCCAACGTTCACAGTTTTAATGTCTACTCCGCCTTCAATCAATCTGACAACATCCCCAGGGCAAGTAACAAGTAACATTACTTTAGTTTTATCGTATTTTGGGTTTTTATAAACAGCTATTGCTTTTTCAACAGGTATTACAAATGATTTTACCCCTTCTGGCGCCACTTGCAATAAAAGCGATTTTCTTATTTTATCTTCTGCCACATCGTCATTTACCGCAAAAATTGCTTCAGGCTTTGTAGCCTTTACCCATGAAGTTGCCACCTGTCCGTGTATTAATCTTGAGTCTATTCTTGTTAAAACTAATTCCATAATTCTATCCCGCTACTGAAAATTTTGTGAAAAAATTCATGTATAATATAAAAAATTTCTCAGTAACTCTCCTTTCGTTTATGTTTTTGTATTTTCAGCTTTAAATTTTCTGCTATATTTTATTTTATAAATCCAGTTCATCTGAATCATCATCGTCATCAGCAACATCTGCGCTAAATAATTCACTAAAAATTTTAATTCCATTGATTCCTGAATTTTTTGCCACTTGAACTAATTCAGAAACATCGCTTGTTTCTTCTCTTGCATCTAAAACTTCCAATAGCATTGGAACATTAACACCTGTTATTACATCGGTGTTCTTCGTTTCGGCAACAACTCTGCAGGCTGCATTATAAGGACTTCCACCAAACAGATCTACTAAAAATAATGTTCCTTCGGCATCGTATTTTGAAATAATATTATTATATTTTTCAATCAGATCTTCAGGACCTTCGCCTGGCACAAATGTTACAAAATCAAGCTGTTCGCTTTCTCCTAGAACCATCTTTGTCAGATTAACAGTTTCTTCTGACATTTTTCCATGTGTTGCAACAATTAAGTTAATCATCTCAGTTTCTCCTTTCAATATTAAAATTTCTAATTTCCATAATTACTTTACAAATTTAGTATAACCTCATCAATTTAGATTGTCAATACATTTTTAAAAAAAATCTTTCAATCTATCTGTACATAATATTAATTTATTTATATTTTTGCTTATACTAAACCCCATTAAAAAATAAAGACAAACTAGTTGTTTGACAATTAATTCATAATCGTTTAACTAAATTGTCTTTTATTACTTTTTGAATATTTTATTAGTAAATATTTTTTTATATTCCTATGTTTTTTCTTTTTATATAAGTAAGGAAAACCAGTCTATTTCCCTTTATTTTGCAATTAGTACTGCAATTTATAAATTAAAAAAGACACAACCTTGATTTTACTCAATAGTTATGTCCCTCTTTATTCCAACTGTACCAGCAATGGCTCCAATTATTTTAATATTTTTTGCTCAAATTTTTTACCACCATAATAAATCATATATTTTTTATCCTGCAGTGCTCCTGGATTTACATACATTACTCCACCTTTTTCTGAAATAAATTCTTTGTGTGTATGTCCAAAAATACAAATTTCGGCTTTTTCTAAATGTACTTTTTTCTCTAATTCTTCAAGTGTAGTTTTTACGTTATACAGATGTCCATGTGTTAATAACACCTTTTTTCCCATTAAATCAAATATTTTAGTTTCTCTAGACTCATAATCATCCATATCAGTATTACCCTTTACAATGGCAAAAAGCACATCTCTATAGACTAACGACATATCAATTGCGTCTGTGCTATGATCTCCTGCAAAAATTACGATTTCCGGCTGCTCCAAATCTATTACCTTCTGAAAATAATCAAGCCTCCCATGACTGTCAGAACAAATTAATACTTTCATTAAATCTCCTCTCTCCATTTTGCTCTTTATTATTTCTTCATCGAAAAACTTTTTGCATCATACTAAAATATTTAATAATAAAGTCCTTCGAATAATCATTTCCCTAACAATTTTATTTATGCTTTATAAGTTTAAAGCTGTATTTTAATATTATGACATTTTATCTAAAATAACTATTTATAACAATTTATTATTCAACTTTTTAAATACCCAAATATATTATACCACATTTTTTAATTTTATACTAATTTTGTGTGTTATGCAATAAGTATTAATTTTACTAATAAATTTTGATTATTTATTATAATCTAAAAAAATTTATAAAAAATATTATTCTTATTATAATTTTCTTTTATCTTGAAACTCTATAAAAATTAAAAAGTAAATTAATGCCACTATATTCTATCTATCCATCTATTTAAAATAATTATATTCGTAAAACATAAATATTTAAAATTAAAATTTTTTTAAACTTATTTTTTTATAAAAGATTTAAAATATTAAATTATATCAATTAAATTCTATATTTTTTATTTATTAACTTAAACCTAAAGAAATTCGAGTATATTTTTAAAATATAATCTGTATTCAATATTATAAATAATATCTTGAAAATACACTTGAAACAGTTATTTCTCTAAAATAAAATTCAGATTTACTCAAACAGTTACATAATAATAGCTGTTTGAGTAATATAATTATTTTTTTAATCTGAAAATTATTTTAAATTATTAATTTAATTTTTAAAAATTAAAGATACAGAATTTACACAATAAAGATTGGCTTTTGAAGATTTTCAAGTATTCTAACTCCCAGTTTACCAGTAATTCTTTCTACCATTATTGTATATCGCAAATCTCCCATTAAGACCAAGTCATAATTTTGAGCTTCGTTCATAATTGTCTTGAAAGTGTCACCTTTTTTATGAATAAGATTATAATTGTCGCCAAATCTTTCTGTTAAGCTATTTTCATCTTCTTCTTCAACATTTACACGCAATACATCTATTTTTTGCTCACCAAACATATGGAAGAAAGTAAATAATGTCTTGTTCGCATTATAAGCGCCATCATCAAGTAACATCAAGTTGTCCAATCTAAAGTCTTCTATGTTTGGCAATATAATTAATGGTTTAAAAATACTTCTTAATATTTCCTTTAATACTGGAGTTACTTTTTCATTTTTTACAAGTACAAGCAAGTCGTATTTTTTTAGTTCTTCTAAAACAATTTCTGCTGTTTCACCATCTTTTGAGTAAAAATTTGAAATATCAGATGTTATTTTATCCTTTAATTTTTTTACAGTTTTTTCTTCAAGTTCTCTGTATTCCTTAAAGGCATAGTTTGCTCCAATATTTAGTCCCATTCCTTCGATACTTACAGGAAATACTTCATACTTTAATATATCCTTGATATAGATAACATCAACATCAACGTTATATTTTTGCTTAAATACTTTTGCAAAACTAACCAATGGATATATTTCGCTTTCCGCTGTAACTAAAAATAATGCTTTTTTTTGTAACATCTTAACCACTTCCTTATATATGAGAATTTATATTTATCTTATTTTTCTTCTTCGGTTAAATCAGGCTCTTCTGTAATTTTTACTACAGAAGCTATTTTTTCATTATTTCTAACTTTCATTATTCGCACACCTGAAGCTGAACGTCCTATTACAGATATATTATTTACGCTTGTTCTAATTAGTGTACCTTCTGAAGTAATAAGCATAATTTCATCATTTTCCTTGACAATTTTCACATCTACAATTTTTCCAGTTTTTTCATTCAGTTTTGCATTGATAATTCCTTTTCCACCTCTTGACTGGAATCTATATTCAGAAAGTTTTGTACGTTTTCCATATCCTTCCTCAGTTATTGTAAGAATTCTCATTTCATCATTATTCATTTCTGAATTAATAATTGCAGCACCTACAATTTTGTCCTTATCTCGAAGAGTAATACCTTTTACTCCGGTTGCCCCAGTTCCCATACTTCTTACATCTTTTTCAGAGAATCTTATGGCAATACCGTTTCTCGTAGCAACAAAGATTTCATCTTCGCCAGTTCCGCTTGTAAGCCCGATATACATCACTTCATCTTCATCATTTAATCTAATCGCTCGTTTTCCAGCTTTCATAATATTACTAAACAATGTCAATTCAGATTTTTTAACGACTCCATTTCGTGTTACGAAGAATAAATTCTTATCCTTTTCAAATTCACGAACTTTTATTATTGTGCTGACTTTTTCATCATCATCCAGATTTATAATGTTTCCAATCAGTTTTCCACGTGCTTGTTTTCCAGTTTCAGGAATTTCATAAACTTTTATGCTGAATACTTTTCCTTTCGTTGTGAAAATAAGCAATGTATCAAGAGTTTTGGCTATGTACATATCTTTTACAACATCGTCTTCTATTGTATTTGTAGCATTTACTCCGATTCCACCACGTTTTTGTGAACGGTAAGTGTCAATTGCCACACGTTTTACGTAACCTTTTTCTGTAAGTGTTACAACAACTTCTTCGTCCTTAATTAAGTCTTCTATGCTGATTTCGGCTCTTGCATTTCTGATTTCAGTTCTACGTTCATCACCAAAATCTTCTTTTAATTTAAGTGCCTCCTCTTTAATTATACCATATATTTTTGAATCGTCAGATAAAATTCCAGTTAATTCTTCAATTAATAGCATAAGTTCGTTATATTCCTGATTAATTTTATCTCTTTCAAGTCCAGTAAGCCTTTGCAATCTCATATCCAGAATTGCTTTTGCCTGAATTTCTGAAAATCCAAATTTTGCAATTAATTCAGTCCGTGCAACATTTGCATCCTTTGAAGCACGTATAATTCTAATTACTTCCTCAATATTATCAAGTGCAATTTTGAATCCTTCCAAAATATGAGCCCTATTTTTAGCCTTTTTCAACTCAAATTCAGTTCTTCTTGTAATTACTTCAAATCTATGTTCCAGATATTTCTGAAGAACCTGCTTCAAATTCAACACTCTTGGTGCATTATCCACAAGTGCAAGCATAATTACACCAAATGTATTTTGTAAATCAGTAAATTTATAAAGGCTGTTCAGAATTAATTCACTTTCCTCACCTTTTTTCAGCTCAATTACAATTCTGATACCATCTCTGTCAGTTTCATCCCGCAAATCAGATATTCCAGTAATTTTCTTCTGTCTTACCAAATCTGCAATTTTTTCAATAAGTCTGGCTTTATTTACCTGATACGGTAATTCTGTAACAATAATCGACTCTTTTCCAGTTTTTGAAGTTTCAACTTCCACACGTCCTGCAACTCGAAGTTTTCCACGTCCAGTTCTATACGCATCATAAATCCCCTGTTTTCCGTTAATTATACCTCCAGTTGGAAAATCTGGACCTTTTATATACGTAATCAGTTCATCAATCGAAATTTCAGGATTATCAATCAATGCGACAATTCCATCAACGACCTCTCCTAGATTATGTGGTGGAATATTTGTAGCCATTCCGACAGCAATACCATTTGCTCCATTTAGTAGTAAATTGGGAAGTTTAGCAGGCAATACAACTGGCTCGTCCAAACTTTCATCAAAGTTTTTACGATAGTCTATTGTATCCTTGTTAATATCCGCAAGCAGCTCTTCAGTAATTTTAGCCATTCTAGCTTCTGTATACCGCATTGCCGCCGCTTCATCCCCATCAATCGAACCAAAGTTTCCATGTCCGTCGATAAGTTCGTATCTCATATTAAAGTCCTGTGCCATTCTAACCATTGCACCATAAACTGATGAATCTCCATGCGGATGGTATTTCCCCAATACATCCCCGACAATTCTTGCCGATTTCTTAAACGGAGTCTTATGGCTCATTCCCATTTCACTCATGGAAAACAAAATTCTTCTATGCACAGGCTTTAATCCATCACGCACATCAGGCAACGCACGGCTAACAATTACACTCATTGAATAATCCAAATAAGCCGCCTTTATCTCATCCTCAATATAAACATTAGATTCATTTGATAAATCTGTAGCCTTAGGCAACCCCTCCACAATGATTTCCCTATCATCGTTCTCATCTATTTCTGTTATCTCTTCTTCTCTTTCATCGTCATCTCTAAAATCGTCTGACATCCTGCACCTCTTTTTTTATTTTTTTAATTTATCTACTTATATATATTTTTTTATATAAATCTAATTTTTTTATAAGTTCTTGTTCCATATTTTCATTAAAATATATTACTTTAATCCTATAAGGTTTATCTGGCAATAATTCAAATTTATTAACGTCTATCCTATTAAATCTTGTCATATCTTTATTTTTTCCGGCTTTTAAAACTCTATTTTTATAATATTTTTCTAATTCACCATTCGGCATACAATCTAATGTTATAACTAAAATATCTAAATTGTCTCTATCATATAAAATTGTTATAAAATACGAAAGACATATCTTCTCATTTACGCTCCCTTTGTTATAAAAAGTTGGTAATGCTGGTGTATATTTTCTTTCTCCCTTATTTTGCACTACTATTTTTCCTTTATAGCTATTCTGATTTTTCCCAACGAAAATACTCGTATCAAAATCTTTGATATTATTTTTTTGAACTGTTTTCATATCTATATGAATATAGGCATCTTCAACTTCAAAAAATAAATCTGAACCAACAGGCGATGAATTTGGCTGTCCTATTCCTTTTCCATTTAATAATGCGTAAACAATCCTTTCGGCACCTACAGCAAAATCACTTATTTTTTTTCCTTTTTTATCTTTTTCTTTTCCGTATAAATCCTGCCAATCCTTTTTTATCTTTTCTTTTGTTTTGAATCCAAAAAACATCTCATCTTCAGCAAATTTCAAAAAATAATAGTACTTATTCAGATATTTTAACTCAAGTTCTTCTATCCACTTCAATTCTTCCATTTCTTTTTCTGATATTTTGTTCTTCATATTTAATATTTCCTTTTTCAAAATTTTTTTCATATTCATCTAATTTTTTTATTATTTCTAAACCAATTTTTTCAGCCAGCAGTACTGGGACAGCATTTCCTATCTGTCTGTATTGGGAACTTAAATTTCCTGAAAATACGAAACTGTCCGGAAATGTTTGAAGCATTGCACATTCTCTGGCAGATAGCCGTCTTTTCTTATTGACATGAATTTCAGGAGACGTTGCTGTTATTGTATCGCTAACCCTGTTCCAGTTGGTTATTCGTAAAGATTGTTCAAATTTTATGGGCTTTTCTATAAATTCTGTAACAACTTTGTCATATTTATCATCAAACTTTAAAATTTTTTTCAACTTCCACCAGTCACTCGGTTTTGGTATACTTCCAGATTTATTATCTTTTCTAAACCAGTGTCCTGCCGTATGTTTGTAACCAAAGTAGTTATCTATTTTTTTTGTTGTCCATTCAGATTTGTCACGATAATACCTCAAGTAGTCACATATATCCGCTTGATTAACTTCATGTTTTCTTCCCCAAAATGTATCTTTAACACTTGTGTTTGCAATATGATTATAAATTTTTCTTTTACCAACTTTAACAAAGTCATTTAATTTGTCGTTCTGAACATCAATTTCACTTAAAAAGCCTATTGTCTGCTCTACCGTTATATATGGTTTCAAATTTGTTCCTTTTAATTTTTCATCGAATAACAAATAATTCTCTTCGCCAGGAAATAAATCAGCATGTGTCTTTTTAGGGTAAGGATTTTTTAACCCTAGTCGATTACCCATTATAATAACTCTTTCTCTTTGTTGCGGTACACCATAATCTGCAGCATTTAATAATTTTACGTCCACTTTATATCCTAAATCTTCAAAATCTTTTAGAATCATTTTTATAACTTCCCCGTTATGTAAGCTAAGGATACCTTTTACATTTTCCGCAATAAAAAATTTAGGTTTTTTATCTTTTATTATTCTCAACATTTCTTTATACAAAAAATTTCTTTTATCTTCCATTGATCGATTTTTATTTGCGATAGAAAAACCTTGACATGGAAATCCTCCTATTATCAAGTCAACTTCCCCTTTTTTTAGCGGAATCTCTTTACTTGAAATCATTGTTATATCACCTAAAACTATATGATTTCCAATATTTCTTCTGTATGTTTCAACTGCATCTTTTTCAAAATCATTAGCCCAAATAACTTCAAATCCAGCTTTTATAATTCCTAAATCCATTCCACCAGCACCTGAAAATAAAGATATAACTTTTTTTTTCATCTTTCCCCCATAATTCCAATATTTCTTAAAATTCATAAATTTTATATATCCAAATTCCTTACATAATTTGCATTATCCTCGATAAATTTCCTTCTTGGCTCAACTTTATCCCCCATCAGAATATTAAACATCTTATCGGCATAGGAAGCGTCTTCCATTGATACTTTTAACAATGTTCTTACTTCTGGATCAAGTGTTGTTTCCCAAAGCTGTTCCGGGTTCATTTCTCCTAGCCCTTTATAACGCTGGATTGTGTATTTTCTTCCTTCTCCTTCCAGCACTCTTGTTACTTGTTTCATCTGATCATCTGAATAGGCGTATCTGATTGCTTTTCCAGCCTGAATTTTATATAAAGGAGGCTGTGCGATGTAGATGTAGCCTTCGTTAATTAATTCTCTCAGATGTCTGTAGAAGAAAGTTAGCATTAATGTTCTAATGTGAGCTCCGTCAACATCGGCATCTGTCATAATTACGATTTTATGGTATCTTAGTTTTTTTAAGTCCATTTCTTCGCCAAATCCAGCTCCAAAAGCTGTAATCATTGCTCTAATTTCTGCATTTTCCAGAGCTTTATGCACTCCTGATTTTTCTACGTTTAAGATTTTTCCACGAAGTGGCAATATTGCCTGAAATCTTCTGTCTCTTCCTTGTTTTGCAGAACCTCCTGCTGAGTTTCCTTCGACTATGAAAATTTCTGATTCAGCTGGGTCTTTTGAAGAGCAGTCTGCCAGTTTACCAGGCAGTGATCCTACTTCCAATGTATTTTTTCTAAGTACAAGCTCTCTTGCTTTTTTCGCTGCTTCTCTTGCTCTTTTTGACATTGCCATTTTTTCAATAATTTTTTCAGCTGCCTTTGGATGGTCTTCTAGATAGAATTTCAAGTTGCTTCCAACAATATTTGATACAATCCCTGTAACTTCACTATTTCCAAGTTTTGTTTTTGTCTGTCCTTCAAATTGAGGTTCGGGTATTTTTACACTTATTACACAGACAAGACCTTCTCTTACATCTGTTCCTTGAAATGTCCCATTTTTATCCTTGATTAAGTTCATCTGTTTTGCAATATCATTAATTGTTCTTGTAAGCGCAGTTCTAAATCCGCTGACATGAGTTCCGCCTTCATGAGTATTTATATTATTTACAAATGAATAAACTGTTTCTCTTTGTGAAGTTGTGTAATTCATCGCAATTTCCACTTCCACAAATTTTGCACCTCGCTGTTTTATCACCGTGTTTCCATCTTCATCCTCAGTTTCTACTTCCTTAGCTTCCTCAATTTGCATTGTATCAGCCATATAAATCACATCATCAACGATTTTTTCCTCATCAATAATTTCATTTAAAAAGTCCTTTATTCCACCTTCAAATAAAAATTCTTCAGCTTTTATATTTTCAGCATTTCTCTCATCAGCCAGTTCAATTTTTAAGCCTTTGTTCAAATATGCCAATTCCTTTAAACGTGATTCCAGTACAGAATAATCGTAAACTGTTGTTTCGAATATCTCATCATCAGCCTTAAATCTAATTACAGTTCCGTGTGCATCAGCATCTGCCACGCCAATTTCTTCCACAGGCGAAGTTGGCACACCACGCTGATATGTCTGTCTAAAAATCTTTCCATCACGTGTTACAGTTGCCTCAAGCCATTCTGACAAAGCATTTACGACAGATACACCAACTCCGTGAAGTCCCCCTGACACTTTATAATTATCATTGTCAAATTTTCCTCCAGCGTGAAGCACAGTAAGTACAACTTCCAATGTTGATTTCCCAGTTTTATGCATTCCCACAGGGATTCCACGTCCATTGTCAGATACCTCAATAATATTCCCTTCAAGTATCTTTACAGTAATTTTATCACAAATTCCAGCAAGTGCTTCGTCTACACTGTTATCTACAATTTCCCATACTAGATGGTGAAGTCCACGTGCTGAAGTTGATCCGATATACATTCCTGGACGCTTTCTAACTGCTTCCAGCCCTTCCAGAACGGTAATCGCCTCTGCTCCATAATTATTATCCATTATTTATTTCCTCCATTTTATCCAAAACTTTTCATATTTTTTATAAAATATAATAAAATCTATTTTCCAACACAAAAATTTCCAAATACATGATCTAAAATATCTTCGGACGATATTTCTCCAGTAATCTCTGAAAGTGAATCCAGAGCTTCTTTCAAATCTACAGAAATTAAGTCCATAGGAAGTCCCATATCTATTGTTTCAAAAATATTTCTTATTGCGTCTTTTGTTTTCTCAAGTGCTGTTTTGTGACGAATATTTGTAATTATCAGTTTTTCTGATGAGTTTTCCACATCTTCTTCTACAATATATGAATAGATTTTTTCTTGCATATCTTCAATTCCAATATTGTCTTTTGCCGAAATTTCAACAATATTTTCCAAGTTATACCCTTCAAGATTAATTTTTTTATTTAAATCAATCTTATTCAATAATACTATAACTTTCTTTTTATTTTCTTTTATCTGATTTATAACTTCTATATCCTCATTTTCCAGCTCCTTTGAAGCATCCAGTACAAGAAGCACCAAATCAGCCTTTTCAATAAACTGCTTAGACTTTTCTACACCAATATTTTCCACAATGTCATCAGTTTTTCTAATTCCTGCTGTATCAACCAGAACCAAGGGAATTCCTTTTATATTGATTATTTCCTCAATAACATCTCTCGTAGTCCCAGCAATATGCGTTACAATGGCACGCTCTTCATGAAGCAGAGCATTTAGCAATGTCGATTTCCCAACATTTGGTTTTCCCACAATAACTGTCTTTATTCCCTCTTTTATTTTTTTTCCTGTATTATATGAATCAATTAACCGATTTGCTTCTTCATATACTTTTTCAAGATTATCTCTAAGTTCTACTGGCAACGGATCGTCAATTCCTTCTTCAGGATAATCCAGCACTACATTTACATGTGCTGTAATATCTAGCAAAGCCTTCTTAAATTCATTAACTTTATCACGCAAGTCCCCTCTTAACTGATCGAGCGACAGTGATACGCTCTTTTCTGTTTTTCCCTGAATAATATCCATAACCGCCTCAGCCTGTGACAAGTCTATACGTCCATTCATAAATGCTCGCTTTGTAAATTCACCACTTTCAGCATGTCTTGCTCCATTTCTTAACACAAGTTCAAGCACTTTTTCCGAAACAAGTGTTCCACCGTGGCAATTTATTTCCACAATATCTTCACAGGTATAGCTTTTTGGAGCTTTTAGCCTTACAGCCATTACTTCATCTACTATTTTTTCTCCATCCTTGATAAATCCATAATTTAATTTATAAAAACCCAAATCAGCATTTGGGTTTTTTTTAATAAATATTTTGTCCAGTATTTCAAATGATTTATCGCCGGATATTCTTATTATGGCAATCCCGCCTTCACCTTTTGGAGTGGAAATCGCCGCAATTGTATCAAACAACATTTTATCCCTCTATTTTCTAAAATCATTTTTCAATTTTATTTTTTACCTATAATTTTAAACACAATAGTTTAATTTTTTTCATCAAGTTTTCTAATAACTAAATATCTTTTTGGCTCTTCCCCAACACTCTCAGTTTTTAGCCCTTCCATAAATGAAATTTCTTCATGAATAATTTTACGTTCACGCGCAGCCATTGGGTTCAGCTTTACAGCATTTCCAGTTGCTAAAACTGCTTTACCTTTTTTTCTTGCCAAATCTCTTAATGATTTTTCACGTTTTTCTTTATAATTGTTAGAATCTATAGAAATTTTCAGATTTTTAAATTTTTTAGTTGTACTGATTAAATATTCCAAGTTATTTAAGGCACTCCCTTTTTCACCAATTAAAAATCTCATATCTTTTCCATCAAGAATAACTAGATATTTACCATTATTTTCTTTTTTTACATTTATAATCTTTATATCTAATTTTGCATTTACTATAAATTCCTTGAAAAATCCTCTGATTTTATCTATATTTGTATCATCCTGACTATTTTGAATAACTTTTTCTTCATTTTCAGGGCTTTCATTTCTATAGTTTTTTCTAATGTTATTTTTTTTAGAATCATAATTATTTTGATTTTTTACATCTTTTTTTTCTTTTTTGGAAATTTTCTCTTCATTTTGTATTCTTGGTTTTTCTGTTTTTACATCACTTGATTTCAAATCAGATTTTTTAACAATTTCAATTTCATATTCACCTTTTATATTGATAAATAATATTTTTTTAGGATGTTTCAAAACTTTTACCTGATAAGTTTCATCTTCTTTTAAAGTCAATGAACGGCTTACCATATTTTTAAGTTCTTCCTCATTTTGTGCCTTTAATACTATCTTTTCCATCATCACTTCTTCCTTTCAAAATGAAATACTGCTGAACTAATGACAAAGCTCCCGAAACTAAGTAATACAAGGTTACCCCTGACGGCATATTATAAAATATGAACAGCATCATAAGAGGCATCATATAAAGCATTGTCTGCATCTGCTGATTGCTTTCCTGTCCACTAGTTGCGCTCGTCATTATTTTCTGCTGAATATACGTCACTCCTACATTTAAGATTGGTAATAAATTTAAAGCCAAAGGATTTATTATAATAGGCTTTCTCATTAATGGGAAATGTATTATTATCTTCCCTAATTTAAATATTTCTGTAAAATTTATAAACATATCAGGTTTTTTTAAATTAAACCACAAAAATTTTGCGTCTGATGGTATTGTATTCCCAATAAAAGCCCAATATAGCGCTACAAACACTGGCATCTGAATTAACAATGGCAGACATCCTGCTAATGGATTAGCTCCACTTTCACGATAAAGTTCTGCTGTTTTTTGTCGATATTCTTCAGGATTATCTTTGTATTTTTCTTTTATTTTTTCAAGTTCAGGCTGTAATTCTCTCATTTTTTTCATTGATTTTTCTTGTTTTAACGTTAATGGAAAAACTATTATTCTCATTAAAATTGTTATTATAATTATAGCAATCCCATACTTACCTGCTATACCAAATTTTCCTACCATATCCGCTATTTTTTCTAAAAGAAAAACGACGGTATTTTCAAGTATTTTTATTCTGAACATTTATTTTTTCCTCCATTATGTTTTTTTATTTTAACGGATCATAGCCACCTTTGTGAAAAGGATGACATTTTAGTAATCTTTTTATTGTCAGATAACTACCTTTTAATGCTCCATATTTTGTAATTGCCTGTCGTGAATATTCTGAGCAAGTTGGATAAAATCTGCATCTTCTTCCAAAATATGGTGAAATGCCCTTTTGATAAAATTTTAACAAATATAGCAATATTTTTTTCATCATTTTACCACCTTGATAATATCCTTTTCGATATCCCCATACTTTAAATTTTTTAAATTATCTTTCAAAATAGATTTGCCTACGAATACATAATCAGTATTTTTTCTAAATTTATCCTTATGTATTTTTACAAATTCTTTAAAAATTCTTTTGATTCTATTTCGTTGAACTGCATTTCCAGTTTTTTTGCTGGCTACAAAGCCAAATCGCTGGTCGTTATTCTTATTTTCACTTATAAAAATAATAGCATACTTTGTATGCATCTTTTTTGATTTGTTATATATTAATGAAAAATCTTTTGTTTTCTTAATTTTATTAATAGACATATTTCTCTTCTTTGATTTAAAATAAGTGAGAGCTTATAAATTTACGTCTAAAAAAATTTAGAGCGTTTTTCTTTTAAAAAGCTCTCTAGTTTAGATATTAATGCTTTTAAAAACCCAGTGTTGAATTTAACACCGGGTTATGCTGATAATTTAGCTCTTCCTTTAGCTCTTCTTCTTTTTAAAACATTTCTTCCGCTTTTATTTTGCATTCTTTTTCTAAATCCATGATCTTTTTTTCTTTTTCTTTTATTTGGTTGATATGTTCTTTTAGTCATCCTTTTTCCTTTCTATTATATTTTAAAAAAATTATTGTCTTTTATAGACATTATATACAATATTCAAAAAAAAGTCAAGTTTAATGCTTTGTGTCATAAAGTATGATAAAACTCTCTTAATATCTAACTGTAAAGCTAACAAAAAAAACTACTTGTAAATTTTATACTAAAGTTTAGCTTATTAAAAGATTTTTAGAGTTTTTGTTAATTATTTTTATCCACACTCCTATAATATTTAATATTATATATATTATTAAATATATTATTATTATGCACTGTGGAAATGTGGAAACATATATAAATAGAGCGGTTGTAAGAGAATATCCTGTGGAAAAAAAATTTGATTTTTGTGGAGAAATATTATCAACAAAGTTTCGCACATGATTGTCAACAGCTTATGTGGGAAAATGAAAACTATGTGTATAATATGTGGGAATGCAATAGAAATCACTATATATAATTATTGTGGAAAAAATTGTACAAAAGTTATAAAGCATTGTAAATACTGAAAAAATTAATATTTTTTCTTGTGGAAAAGCATGTGGAAAACTTTTGTGGAAAATCTTGATTATTTATTTTATATATGTTATAGTTAAGGCAAATAGAAAGGCTGGAATTATTGTGAAATTTAAAATTTTTATTTATAGGAATACTGTTAAAAAAGGAGAGAAAAAATAAATGGATGTTGTGAAATTGTGGGAAAAAATTAAGAAAATTATGAAAAAAAGAGTTAATGAAGGGGAATTTGAGCTGTTTTTTGAAAATGTGGAGGCAACTAAACTTGAAGAGAGTGTCTTTACTCTTACTTGTAATTCGAAGCTAATAAAGGAAAATATGGAAAAATATAAAAGCCAGATGGAAGAAATTATAGAAATTGTGACAGATGAAGAAGTTACGATAAACTTTGAGATAAAAAAACAGGATGTGATGTCGTATAAGCCTGAAACTCACAGTTTTCCAAAAGAAACAATGGAAAAAGCTTCACTTGTTCACACAGGACTAAATCCAAAGCACAGGCTTGATAATTTTGTTGTTGGGGAAAACAGTAAGCTTGCATATAATGCCTGTCTTGCAGTTGTAAAAAATCCAACGGTTTATAACCCTCTTTTTATTTTTGGAAGTTCAGGGCTTGGAAAAACCCATCTTATGCAGGCTGTAGGAAATGCAATTTTAGAAAATGACCCAAGTAAGCGTGTTTATTATTCTACTTCTGAAGAATTTGCAAATGAATTTTTTAAAGTTTTGAACAGTGGACGAATTCAGCATTTTCGTGATACATTCCGTGCTTTAGATGTACTTCTTCTAGATGATATACAATTTTTTGAAAAGGTGTTTGGACGTGGAGAAGGGACTGTGGAAGAAGAATTTTTCCACACATTTAACAAGTTGCAGGAACTTGGAAAACAGATAATAATGATAAGTGACAAGTCGCCAAAGGAAATAAAAAATCTGTCAAAACGTCTAGAATCAAGATTTTTGTCAGGCCTAACAGTGGAAATCCAAAGTCCAGGATATGAAACTCGTATGATGATTCTAAAAAACATGGCAAAAGCACAGGGAATCGAAATAGACGACAGTATTTTAGAATATATTTCAGACTCTCTTGATACAAACGTAAGAGAACTGGAAGGAACGCTTACAAATTTAAATGCCCGTGCAAAACTTCTAGATGAACAGATAACGTTAGAACTTGTGCAGGAAATGCTTATGCATAACGTAAAACGAGAACAGTCTAAAGTAACAGCAAAAAAAGTAATAGAAATGATTTCTGCACAGTATGGTGTCAGTGTAACCGACATGAAATCCAAAAAACGTCAGAAAAAAATAGTTGAAACAAGACAAATTGCAATGTATCTGTTAAAGAATAATGATGAATTGGATTTAAGCCTGACAGCAATTGGTGGACTTTTTGGCGGAAAAGATCACAGCACGGTTATAAGCAGTATTAGAAAAATTGATAAGAAAACGAAGGAAGATGTTGCGTTTAAAAAAGAAATTGAAGCTTTAAACAAGAAGATTTTCAGAGCTTAGATGTTTTTTTAAACAAAAACTCTTATTTTAATTTTAGGAAGTGAAATTAAGTGTGTGATAAATGTTCAGAAATAATTCTAGTTTTTGAAAAATATAAAGCAAAAAAAGAATATGGAAATATGATTAAGGAAGTTTGTAAACTCATTGTGTCGAAAATAGAACAAAATGAAATGGAAATATATGCCGCTGATTGTCCGATAGAAAAAATAATGGAAACTGTCGAAAAAGAAGAACATTATACTATTTGCACATATCTGAAATGTTTAAAGTGTAAAAATTATTACTTTTTTGGTATTTGTATAAGAGGAGAGCCAGTTTATAAAAAGATAGAAAATATTAATAGGGAAAAAATAGATAGTCTGATATGGTGAAAATACGGAAGTTATTTTGAAAAAAATGTAAATTTTTAGGATTATAGAAAGTGTTGAAAAGATGTGGAAAAATAAAGGAGCCACTTTAAAAGTTATCCACAGTTGAAAAAGTTTTCTACATAGATTGTTTTTATAAAAAAATTTTAGTAAAAAAATTAAATTATATTTAATAAAATAAATTGTAAAATTGTAATGTGTAAAAACAAAAATTAATTTCCACTATATGTTGAAAATTTATACACAAAAATTGTGGAAAAAATTAATCAAAAATATTGTATTAAAACAAGTTTTGTGGAAAAATAAAATTTTATTGTGTAAAACTAAAATTTAGATATCCACAATAATAAACAAAATTTTCCACATTTGTGGATAAATCAAAAATAATTAATTTTAAATTAAAGAAAAATTGTGATAGAATAATAAAAATAAAAACATATAAATTTTCTCCACATATGAAAAAATTAATTCCACAATTTAAGGAGGAAAAAAATTCACAAAGGAATTCTTTAAAAATAAGAATATATTATAACTGTGGAAAAGATGTGGAAATATTTGTGGGAAAAGTTTTCAACGTAAAAATCGGATTTTCCACAATAAAATTAAACATTAATTTGGTTAATGGTTGAATTAGTAATAGATAGATTTTAAGCTATAATAATATTAGGTATGAAGGTGTTGAAGTAAGATGAAAAAAATGATGATGATGTTATTAATTATACTTTCCATGCTATGTCTTCATTCCTGCAGAGACCCTGAAGAAGTAACAGCTATGAATGAAGAAAAAATGCTAGATGACTATATGGAGATGCTCAAAAAAGAATTTAACTTGAGAATGAACAAGGGAGCATATTATGTAAAGGAAGAACAGCTTGTAGCTGGAGATTTGATACATAATCCATACTCCTATGTCCTGTACAGCTATAACATTCCTAAGTATAAATCAGAATTCTTTTATAACAGAGAAGTAATACATGTAGAATCTCCTCCAACAAAATTTCGTTTTGAAGGAGGAGATAGGTTAATATGGCCTCTTGAATTCGAAGCTTTAAAAGACATTCCATTTTTTAATAAAACAACAAAATCAAGATTATTACTTGAAATTATTGATTACTATGGATTAAGGCCGTATTTATGGAGCAGTCTCATATACGATAAATCCAAAGGAAATGACTTTGAAAAGATAGAAAAAATATTAAAAAAACATGGTATAAAATATGATAAAAAAATACAAGTTGGAGTTTCTGGAAGAACATGGGTATGTGGTATAATACCAAAAGAATGGAATAATAAAATTTCTGAAAAGAGTTTGACAAGAACAAATACAGTACTAACAGTAATAGATGAGGAATGTGGAAATCAAATAGTGGAAGGGAAAGTAGAAAGGCTGAAAATGTATGGCAAAAAATTAGAGGAATATTTTTCAAAGCCTAGAAATTTTGAGGAGATAGACTGGTATGAATTTATGAAATTTAATAATATTCATCCTATTATATCAATTTATGTAGGATATTTTTCGAAAGAAAAAATTGAAAAAATTAGAGATGAAATAAAGTCATACTATAATCAAAAAGATTTTACAATTCTGTTTTGTTATTGGGTAGATAATGGTAATGGATATGATGAAAAATACATTTGGTAAAAAGTAAGTTATGGAGGGAAATAAATGAAAAATATAGATAATGAAATTGAAGAAGTTGTTATAAATACTGAGTTTATAAAATTGGATCAGCTTTTGAAGTGGGCAAACTTTACAGGTTCTGGAGTGGAAGCAAAAATGTTTATTCAGAATGGTGAAGTAAAGGTAAATAACGCTGTGGAAACTAGACGTGGGAAAAAAATTTATGATGGGGATATTGTGGAGTTTGCTGGAGAAAAAGTTATTGTAAGGGCAAGACATTAAATAGTTTGTTGATTTATCCAGTTTATTGCGACAAGAGGAAATTTGAGAACTTCTTTTATTTAGCGGATATTTAACTATTGATGAAAAAATTGGGGAAGACTATGAGGATGTGTATTCCTTGAGACTGCCTAATAGGGAGGTAAAGGAGTTTTTTAGGAAGAAATTTATTGATGTAAATTTTGGGGAAAAGCAGTTAAAGTCAGTTACAGATAGTTATAGTGTGAAAGGGAAGAAATAGCGATGTATTTGGATCAGATTAGTTTTAATAACTTTCGTTGCCTTGCGGATGGGAAGTTGAAGTTTGACAGGTATTTTAATTTAATATATGGGAAGAATGGACAGGGGAAGACATCGCTTATTGAGGCTGTTCATTTTTTGGCTACTGGGAAAAGCTTTAGGACTAAGAAAGTGAAAGAGATTCGCAAGTATAATTTGAACAGGCTGATTGTATTTGGGAAATATAAAAATAAGGATTTATCGGAAAATGCTATTGCTATTGATGTGAATGAGGATAAGAAAGATTTTTACATTGATAGGGAAAAAGATAAATATATAAACTATGTGGGGTTACTTAACATTATTTCATTTATTCCTGAGGATATTGAGCTGATTATTGGGAATCCTGGTGTTAGGAGAAACTTTTTTAATTACGAGATTTCGCAGGCAAAAAAGGAGTATTTACAGTCGATTGTGAATTTTGAGAAAATATTGAAGGTGCGGAACAAGCTTATAAAGGAAAAAAAGACTGGCGAGGAAATTTATAAGATATATAACGAAAAATTTATAGAGGAAGGGCTAAATATTGTTTTAAATCGGCAGGAATTTATAAAAAAAATATCAATTTTATTAAACTTGAATTATCGTAAATTATTTGATGAAAATTCAGAGCTGAAATTAAAATACGACTGTTTTCTTGGGGATGTGGAAAAGAAGACTAGAGAAGAACTGAAGGAAAAATTTGAAGTGCTATGTAAAAGGAAAAGTGAAAGGGAAAAATTTCTTGGATACAGTTTGCTCGGACCTCAAAAAGATGATTTTATCTTTGAGCTGAATGGAAAAAATGCAAAGGCATATTCTTCACAAGGGGAGAAAAAATCTATAATATTCTCGCTAAAAATTTCGGAAATTGATATTTTAATAAAGGAAAAAAAGGAATATCCGATATTTCTGATGGATGATATTGCTTCATATTTTGATGAAGTGAGAAAAAAAAGTATTTTAAGCTATTTTGAAAATAAAAAAATCCAATGTTTTATAACTTCGACAGAGGATTTGGGCATAGAGGGGAAAAAATTTATTGTGGAAAAGGGGAAGATTATTGATGAGTAAAAAGGGGTTGAAAAATGGAAGGAATTAAGGATTTAAAGAATTTGGCACTGGAAGCAATTGAGAAAAGAAGTTCGCTTTTGAAAAATGAAAAATATATTTTGTGGAAAATCAAGAAAAATTGGAAGCAGATTGTGAGTGGGCCAATTGGCGAGAAAACTTATCCGAAAAGTCTATTTAATGGAAATCTTGTTGTGGTTATCAATGATGGCGTTATTTATCACACGACAATAATGTATGCGGAAAATATAAAGGAAAAAATAAACACATTTTTGAATGGGAAATTTTTGGAAAGTATCGAATTTTCGAAGATAAATTACAAAATAAAGCGTGATTTGCTGGATGAACTTATTGAAAATGAGGAAAATAGAGGGACAATTCGGGCTGGGGAAATTCCAAGAGGAAATGTTAGAGAAAGAAATAGGAATATTGATTCTGAAAATAAAATTGCAGAAAAAGTAAAGGATATTGTGCTTTTGCCTGAAGAAGTTAAGGAAATTCATGAGAATATTGATAAAATTGACAAAAAGTATGAAGATATTGCCAGAAGGCTGGAAAAAATTGCGATAAAACTGAAAAAGAGAGAAAAATACCTAAAGAATAATGGATATATTGAGTGTGAAAACTGTAAAATTTTATTTTTGCAGGAAAACAGCGAGAAAATGTGCTTTGAGTGTAGAATGAATGAAAAAAATCGAAAATTTCAGAAAATGGCTGATTTAATAAGAAATAAACCGTATATTTCAGAAAAACAGGCGGTCCGAATGACAAATACCGATAAATCTACATATTATAAAGCAAGAGATATATTGGCACAGCAGACTTACAATGATATGCTTTATTACTGCCTTGAAAAAAACAGGGAGATTTCTTTAAATGAAGATTATGAGTTTGAAATTCGGAGTGAGTCGAGGGAAGATGTGGAAAAATTTATAAAAAATTATGTGGACTATAAAATTGGGAGTGATAATGAGGAAGTCTTTAAGATTGAGAGAAAGTGGGCTTTGAAAAGATTAAGAAAGGATATGAAATTTAGGCTTGAGAATAATAGGAGATATTGATTTTTATAGTAAAATTTTTTTAAAACATATTTCAATATCATGATTTATTCGGATTAATATTATTACTCATTTAAAAAATAAATGTTTAATAAATTTTGAATTATGCACTATTTAGTAGGGAATTAAAACTTCTTGTTTTCAATATAGTTTCTATTTTTTTATTGGATTTAGTATTAGATTATTTGTTTAATAACAGTTTTTATTATTTTTATTATGTTTTTTCTTTTATTTTCACAGGATTGCTCGTTGCCGCAAATCCTTATCTTGCAATAAAAGTTTATCCTGAGAATCAAAATGTATGGTAAGATTGCTACGCAACACCTATGGCTAGACTCCGACTTTTATTTGCCCAACTTCGAAACTCCTCCTTCTAGTCGTCAAACAGTCGTAGTTAAACAAATAAAAGCTCCGTCGGTTTATTAAAACTAAAAAATATGATAAAATAATATATCTTAACTATTTGATAAAAAATTTTGAAAGAAGGTAAAAAGGATATGAAGAAAATATTTTTAATGATTGGAATGTTATTGGGAATTAATGGGTTTGCAGAAAAAAATATTAATAAAAATAATGTGAAAATAAAGCAGTCTGTGATAGCTACAACATATACGTATCCAGATGGTAAAAATCCGTTTTGGAATGATGTCTTGACACTTGGGAAAGATAAAGTTCCTTATGTGCTGATAAATCCAAATAATGGTGCAGGAAAAAAGGTAGAAGTAAATTATGCGGCTCAGATTAAGAAAAATAAAGAGGCTGGAATTAAGAACATTGCTTATATTCCGACAACATATCAGAAGCGAAATATTAAGGAAGTAAAGGCGGAAGTTGATAAGTATTTTGAATTTTATGGAAAGGATAGTATAAATGGATTCTTTTTTGATGAAATTGCGACTAGTACTCCTCAGCAGGTAAGCTATATGAAGGAAGTTTTTGAATATGTAAAAAGTAAGTCAAAAAATAACCTTGTGATTGCTAATCCTGGAGCATCTATTACAGATGCAATTTCGCCGTATGCAGATATTTTTGTGACAAGTGAGGTAAGCGCAAATACGTATATTAACAAATTTGAAAAGCCAAAATCTAATTTTGAAAATAATCAGTCAAATGCAAAACATATCTGGCATATTGTGCATAGTGCGACTCCTAAGGAATATGCTGAGATTGTGAGGCTTTCTCGACAAAGAAATGCAGGATGGCTGATGATAACGGATGACATTATGCCAAATCCGTATGATAAGAAGCCGTCTAAATTTATAGAAATGGTAAATATGATTAATAATTAATTTTGATACTATTTGATTTTACGATTGTTTAGTTTTTATAAGTTGATTTTAAAAAGTTAAAATATAGATGGAGAAAAGATGTATATAGAAGAGTTATTGAAGGAAGCGGATAAATCAATGGAAAATTACAAGTTTGACGATGCACTTGTATATTTAAAGTCAGTGCTTGAAATTGATGAAAATAATTATTCGGCACTGATGACGCTTTCCAAACTTTATTCAGACTTTGGAATGTTTGAACAGGCGAAGGAATATGCGGAAAAACTGCAGAAAAAGTATCCTGATAGCAGGGATACGCTTTTTACGTTGGGATTTGTCTATCAATCGCTTGGAAGATTGAAAAAGGCGATTTCACTTTATAAAAAATTTCTGGAAATAGAAAAAAATTATTTTGTGTATCTGAATATGGGAATGTCCTACGCTTTATTAAAGTATTATAGAAAGGCGATAGAAAATATTGACAAGGCGATAGAAATGGAGCCTGAAAGTTCAGAAGCATATGTGGAAAAAGGTGATTGCCTTACAATGATGGGCAGATACGACGAAGCAATTTCTGAATACAAAAAACTTTTAAATGCAAAATTTAACGAAGTTGAAGAATTTTCCCTCTACGCACGAATGGGCGACACAATGGCGTATTCAAATGATATAAAAGGAGTTGTAAAATATTATAATATCGCTATAAATTGTGAAAATGTGGAAGATTATATATTTGAAGATTATTTTGAGATATTGTTCAGAGCGGAGGAGTTTGAGGAAATAAAACTTCTGCTTTTGAATTATGAAAATGCAACGAATGAGAATAAAGGGCTTTCAAGAATAAAAATGCTAAATTTGCAGGGAAGATTTTTTGTGAAAACGGAAGATTATGAAAATGCACAAAAAGTTTGTAATAAGATGATTATTTTAGAACCTGAAAATTCTCGTCATTATATGAATTTAGCATACGTGCTGGAATTGCAGAATAAATATGATGAAGCGCTTGAGTATGTTGTCAAGATGGATAAATTGGTAGAAGACAAAGAGTTTTTGAAGGAATTGAAAAAAAGATTAAAGAAAAATAAGAGAAAATTTGAAAGGAAAAATGAGAAAAGGCTTGAAAAAAATAAAAGCGAAAAAATTTAGAAATTATGAGGATTTTAAATGGAAGAAAAAAATTATGAAGTTAACAAAAAATATGATGAGAAAATATTGATAAATGTACTGAAAAATTTTGATAAAACTGGGGAATATGTTGTAGAGCCAGGAAGAAATGAAATAAAAAAATTTGAAATAGATATTGAAAATAGTTTTGAAAAAGAGAGCTCGAAAAAGGAAAAACATAATAATAAGAGTGAAAACCTTGAAACAAAAAAAATGATAAATATAAAAAAATTTAAACAAAAAGATTTTATTACAAACTTTTTCTACAGGTTTAAAGGCTCAAAAGCAAAGCGTTCTTATGAATATGCCAAAAAATTATTGGAATATAAAATAAAGACGCCAGAGCCAATCGCATATTTTGATGACTTTGTAAATGAAAATAATAAAAAGAACAGTTATTATATAAGCGAGGAATTAAAATATGATTTTACCTGTCGGGAAGTTTTTTGGCCTGAGGATATTGAGCGGGACAAGGCTGAGCAGGGAGAAAACTACAAGATAAGCGAAGAAACCGAAAGAATACTTGCAAAAGTAGAAAAAAATCGTGAAAAAATCATAAGACAGTTTGCAAAATTTTCTTTTGACTTGCACGAAAATGGTGTGGAATTTGAGGATTATTCGCCGGGTAATGTGTTGATTAAGGACAAAAGCGAGAATTATGAATTTTATCTGGTTGATTTAAATAGAATGAAATTCGGAGTGAAATTGAATCTGGATAAAAGAATGAAAAATGTTTCAAGAATGATGGAAGATGAAAAACTAGCCAGAATTTTTGCTAATGAATATGCGAAGTACTGCAAACAGAGAGAAGAACTGGTTTTTAGATATTTAAGATATTATATTAGAAAACACAAAAGTTATGTTTATTTTAAGGATATTACTCGTCCGGTAAGGAATGTTTTTAAAAAGAAGAAGTAAATTTGTTTAATAATTTTAAAAAGTAAAATATTTTATATTTAAAGTTTATCACAAAGTATTTTTATAAATGATTTTTTATTATAGATATATTTTTTTATAATTATTTTTTACTTCATTTTTATGTTTTTTCTTTTTTTATAAAGCAAAGGGGAACAGTCGCCATCCCCTTTGCAAACCTGGCTCGTCTAAGCATTTTTTTGAAATAAAATTGAAACTCGCTTTTTAACAAAAGTTATTATCAACTCTTTAAACTAATTAAAATTTGAAGAGTTTGAAAAAGCTCAGACAGTCAATTTCATTCCAAAAAAATCACGACAATTTTAGTTTAACTATAATAGATTATTTAATTAAAATAAATATCAAGCAAAATTTCGTTAAAGAAAAAATAACTGTTTGAGATTTTGGAGTGAATTTTAAATTATATAAAGTTATTTGTATTAAAATAAACTTAATTCAAAATCGAGTTTTATTTTTTCTTTATTAAGAAAGTTTTGTGTAAAGCGGGGTGATTCGTAGAACATTTCGCTATTATCTCTAAGTAGTAGTCAGTTAAATATGTTAAAGTAACTGTTATTGCGAAAAAGGGCATGGCGTCTGATGCCCTTACGTTAAAAAAGATTTAAAAAATATAAAAGGGAAAAAATTACTAATAAAATTAATAAATAAAAATTTAAGATTATAAAAAAGCCTTTTAGAATTAGAATTTAAATAAGTTTAGCAAAAAAACAATAAATTGAAAGGAAAAGTTAAAAAATGAAAAATTATGACATAATTGTTGTTGGAGCGGGGCATGCTGGGGTGGAAGCAGCACTTGCTGCGGCAAGACATGGACTGAAAACAGCCTTGTTTACGATATATCTTGACAATATTGCAATGATGTCGTGCAATCCGTCAGTTGGAGGTCCTGGAAAAAGCCATCTGGTGTCGGAACTTGGAATGCTCGGTGGAGAAATGGCAAGACATATTGACAATTATAACTTGCAGTTAAAGAACTTGAATCATACGAAGGGGCTGGCTTCTCGGATTACAAGGGCTCAAGCCGATAAATACTGGTACAGGGTTAAGATGAGGGAAATTATCGAAAAGCAGGAAAATCTGGATTTGGTGCAGGGAATTGTTGTAGATTTGATTGTGGAAAATAAAAAGGTTATGGGAGTTGAAGACAATCTTGGGATAAAATATGGGGCAAAGGCTGTTGTTCTATGTACTGGAACTTTTTTAGGCGGAGAATATGTGATGGGAGATGTAAAATATTCGTCAGGGCGGCAAGGAGAGCCTGCAAGTGTAGATTTGCCTGATAGACTAGTGGAATATGGTTTTGAGCTGGATAGATACCAGACAGCCACTCCTCCGAGAATTGCCAAATCTTCAATCGATTTTTCTAAAATGGAAGAATTAAAAGGAGAAGATAAGCCACGATATTTTTCTTATGAAACAAAAAAAGAATATAATTCAACTTTACCAACTTGGCTTACATTCACAACACCTGAAACAATAAGAGTGGGACAGGAAATGCTTAAATATTCACCTATTGTTACTGGAATTGTAAGTACGAAAGGGCCACGACATTGTCCTTCACTTGATAGAAAGATTATGAACTTTCCAGAAAAAACAAATCATCAGATATTTCTAGAGCAGGAATCTGTAGAATCAGATGAAATCTACATAAACGGATTTACGACAGCAATGCCACCATTTGCACAGGAAGCAATGTTAAAAACAATCAGTGGGCTAGAAAATGCTAAAATTGTGCGTTACGGATATGCTGTGGAATATAACTTTGTACCTGCGTATCAGTTAAAATTAACTCTTGAAACCAAAGTTCTGGATGGACTTTACACAGCAGGAACTATTAATGGAACGAGTGGATATGAAGAAGCAGCCTGTCAAGGATTTGTAGCGGGAGTAAATGCTGCGAGAAAAATTTTAGGGAAAAAGGAAATTGTGATTGACAGAAGTGAAGGATATATTGGGGTTTTGATTGATGATATAATAAATAAAAAAACGCCAGAGCCTTATCGTGTACTGCCTTCAAGAGCTGAATACAGACTGACTTTGCGTCAAGACAACATTTTTATAAGACTTTTGGGAAAAGCGAAGGAAATTGGGTTATTAAATGCTGAAAAATTGACAGAACTTGAAAATACATGTCAGGAAATTGAAAATGAAATTGAAAGACTAAAGAGCATTACAGTTTATCCAACTAAGGAAAATAATGAAAAATTACTTGAAATTGTAGAAAAACAAAATCAATCTGAAAGTGAGGAAATTGAAAAAAATAGTAAAAATAGCATGAACAGCCCTGTTTTAGCCTTTGAATTTCTTGCGAGAAAAGAAATCAACTATGATAATTTAAGTGAATTTGTGGAAACTGTGGAATTGTCGGATTTAGCGAAGGAACAAGTAGAAATAAATGCGAAATACAATGTGTTTATCGAAAGAGAAAAGGCACAGATTGAGAAATTTAAAAAATTAGAAAAAATGATAATTCCAAAGGATTTTGACTACGAAAGTGTAAAAGGGCTTAGCAATATTGCTATTTCTGGACTTATATATGGACAGCCTGAAACAATTGGACAGGCTAGCAGAATTAGTGGAGTTACTTATAATGATATTTCTCTTTTGATTGCGATTTTGAAGGATTAATAAAATTAGTTTGTACTAAAATTTGAACAGAAGAGTTTTATTCTTAAATTCAGTTCTGATTAATTTTATTGTAATATTTGAAAATTTAGGAAGGAAAAAGAATGGAAAAAACAACAAAAGAAAAAAACAGCTTAGCAGATAATAAAAAAATGAGATTTGGCACAGAATCAATTCCAAAATTGCTAGTATCACTTGCAGTGCCAGCAATTATTGCCAATCTTGTAAATGCACTTTATAATATTGTAGACCAGATTTTTATTGGGCAGAAAATTGGGTTTTTGGGAAATGCGGCTACGAATGTGGCTTTTCCGCTTACGACAATTTGTCTTGCGATTGGACTTATGACGGGAGTTGGGGCGGCTACGAACTTTAATCTGGAATTAGGCAGAAAACGTCCAAAAAGAGCAAAAAGTGTAGCAGGAACGGCAGTAACAATGCTTCTTTTAGGCGGGATTATATTATGCATATTGATTAATATCTTTTTAAAGCCTATGTTAACAGCATTCGGTGCGACAAATCAGATTTTTGACTATGCGATTGAATATACTCGGATTACATCTTTAGGAATACCATTTTTATTATTCTCAATAGGGGCAAACCCTTTGGTAAGAGCTGATGGAAATGCCTTTTATTCTATGCTTGCGATTGTTGTTGGATCTCTTGTAAATACTATATTAGATCCATTATTTATGTTTGGATTTGATATGGGAATGGATGGTGCGGCTTGGGCAACTGTAATTGGGCAGTTTGTGTCGGCAGTTATGCTAGCTTTGTATTTTTTCAGATTTAAAAGCGTGAAATTTGAGTTAAGGGATTTTAAGATAAGAATACGGGAAATAGGGATTTTATTTGCATTGGGAACATCGCCTTTTATTTTTCAATGTTCTGCCTTAATTATTCAAATTGTAACAAATAATCTGCTAAAGATATATGGGGCAAAATCCATTTATGGAAGTGAAATTCCAATTGCTGTTGCTGGAATTGTTATGAAAATAAACGTCATATTTATAGCGATTGTATTGGGACTGACTCAGGGGGCACAGCCTATTGCAGGATACAACTATGGGGCAAGGAAATATACAAGAGTCCGTGAAATATTAAATTTGACATTAAAAGCCGCTTTTGTTATTTCAATAGTAGCATTTGCGATATTCCAAATTTTTCCTGTACAGATAATTTCTGTATTTGGAAGTGGAAGCGAACTTTACTTTAAATACGGAACAAAATATATGAAAGTATTTTTATTTTTCATATTCCTAAACGGTATTCAAGCTGCAATTACATTGTTCTTAACATCAATTGGAAGGGCATTCCAAGGGGCTGTTCTATCGCTTGTAAGACAGATTATATCATTATTGCCGTTACTTATAATTTTACCGTACTTTATGGGAGTTGATGGAATTATGTTCGCATTTCCAATAGCAGACTTGGTAGCATTTATTGTATCGGTAGTTATTTTGAAAAAAGAAATGAAAAAAATTCCAAAAAAAGATGAAGAAGATTAAATAAATTGAAATAAAGGAGAAAAGAATTTAATGAAATTAATAGTGGGACTTGGAAATCCTGGAGAACAGTATAAATTGACAAGGCATAATATCGGTTTTATATTTATTGACGAATATTTGAAGGAAAATAATATAAATGATGTAAGAGAGAAGTTTAAGTCATTGTTTGTACAGACTACTTACAATGGAGACAAGGTTTTTTATCAGAAACCAACTACATTTATGAATTTGAGTGGAGAAGCAGTTGGAGAAGCTGTCAGATTTTTTAAGATTGATCCGAAAACGGAGCTTTTTGTAATTTATGACGATATGGATATGCAGTTTGGAAAGCTGAAAATTAAGCAAAATGGAAGTGCAGGTGGACATAACGGGATAAAATCCATTATTTCCCACGTTGGAAATGAATTTGTGCGAATAAAATTTGGAATTGGAAAGCCGAAAACAAAGGAAGAAACATTGGGATTTGTGATAGGAAAATTTTCACCTGAGGAAAAAGAAGTTGTGAAAAGTTCAAGAGAGAAAATATTTAACTTGATTGACGATATAAAAGATGATATGATAATTTCAAAGTTAATGAATAAATATAACACTAAATAAAAAAGAAAGGAATGGTTTAATGGGTAATGTTATTTTAAAATGCACTAATTTATCCAAAACTTATGATTTTGATAACGCATTAAATAATGTAAATTTATCAATAGAAAGTGGTAAAATTATTGGGTTATTAGGACCGAATGGAAGTGGAAAAACAACTTTTATAAAGCTATTAAATGGACTTCTGAAACCTACCGAAGGAGAAATTTTTATAGATGGAAAAAATCCAGGAGTAGAAACTAAAAAGATTGTTGCATATTTGCCTGATAAAAATTATTTGGATAATTCTAAGACAGTAAAGGCGATTTTACAGCTATTTGCAGACTTTTACGATGATTTTGACTTGGAAAGGGCACAAAATATGTTAAAAGATTTGGGAATTGATATAACAAGAAGATTTAAGTTGCTCTCAAAAGGAATGAAGGAAAAGGTTCAGTTAATACTAGTTATGTGTAGACGTGCTAAGCTATACCTGCTGGATGAGCCAATAGCAGGAGTTGATCCTGCAGCAAGGGATTATATTTTAAATACTGTTATAAAAAATTATAACAGGGAAGCAACAGTTATTATTTCCACACATTTAATAGCGGATGTGGAAAAGGTGCTGGATGAAGCAATTTTCATAAGTAAAGGTGAAATTTTACTTTATCAGGATGTGAAAAGTATAATAAATGAACATAATAAAACAGTTGATGAATACTTTAGGGAGGTGTTTAAATATTGAAAAATTTAGGTAAATTAATTAAATATGATTTTATGGATGCGAGCAAGCTGATAATACCGTTTTATATCGGAATGGGAGTAATGGGAATTGTTATAAGAGTGTTTTGGTTCATTTTATTAAATGAGAAAATTGATGAAAGGGTAAGAATTTCTACAGGTGTTTTTCAGTTTATGTCGTATTTTGGCTATGTGATTGCAATTATTGGGATAATCTTGATGACTTATTATGCGGTAATAATCCGTTATTACCGTTCTATTTATGGAAATGAGGGATATTTGACAAATACTCTTCCAATTGAAACATACGAAATAATTTTGGCAAAATTATTAACATTTTTTAGCTGGTTTGTTGTAAATGGGATTATAATATTTTTTACTTTCTGGTTCATTATTCCTTTGGAAGAAGTATTTAAGGCAAATATATTTCGACCTGAAGCCTTTCGTGAAATAGAGATGTTTTTACGTCATTCTGTAGGGACGACCCTAATTATCGGTATTATTTCATTGTTAGTTATGACAATTGAAAAAATATTATTTTTATTTCTTTGTGTAAGTATTGCAAATATGGTAAAGTCTTACAGAATTTTGACTGGAGTTGGAGCATATATAATTCTTGGTGGAGTTATAAATTTAATAAAACGAATGATATTGACAGTTTTATATATATTTGATATTAAGAATTACAGTAATAGTTATAATAATACAGACTTAGAAACCTTAAGAACATTTGAATATATTTTTAATACCAATCTGGGATTGATTTTTATAAGTATAATGTTTTCGATTATATTATTTTTTGTAGTAAATTATTTATTAAAAAATAAATTGAATTTAGAATAAACAAGTAAATAAAAACTCTAAAAAAAACTAATATAGGTTAGTTAGATTTAGAGTTTTTTACATTTTATGGATTCATACTGTTTCCCATTTAAATAACTAATTTATTACAAACTTTTTTAATAAAGGATACCAACTTAATATTTTCAAATAGTTAAGATATAATTTTCATTTTTAAACTAGGTTTAGTATTTATCTATTTAAAATTTTTTTAGTCATTTCCAAATCTTTTTTTCTCGAAACAACACCATACTGTTTTTTAATCTCTTCTAGTCTATCGATAATCTTTTGATTTTCTTCCTTTGAAAAGTTTTTTACCGATAAAAAGAATTTCATTGAGCCTTCAAAACTTCTGATAGATTTTGTCAAATAGAGACGTTTTCTAAAAAAGGGCGGCTTTCTTACAATATCGTCAAAATCAATAAAGGCAATTTTACCATTTTCTTTATCTATAAAAAAATTTCCTAAACTAAAATCCATATGATAATATCCATTTTCAAAAAAATTTTTTTCAAAATTAAGCCATAAATCAAGCGTTTTATACGTAAGACGAAAATCATTTTTTTCGACTAGATAATTGTAATAAGATATAAAGTTACTGTTAAATGTCTTATTTATATTTTCTGATACAGTTTCTATCTTTATGTGAAAGGGTGTATATTTTATAACTTTATATTCTGTTATCTTCATGAAATTAAGTTCTGGAAAATCATTTTTTAAGTGTTTTGCAATTTTGAAAGAATTTTTTCCTTTTTCCCTTGTAAATCCCAAAAATATTTTTAGAGCCTTTGTATTTTTGTATTCATAAGTTTTATAAAAAAAATTTTTTTCATTATCTATATTTAAATTTTTAGTTTCCTGCATTTTCTTTTTTCCTTTATCTAATTTTTATTTTCTTTTGTCATTCTAACATATTATATTTTTTATTTCAATATACCTGCTAATGTTGTGAGATAATACATATGTGACAAGCATATACAAAAAAAGAAAGGTTTCTGATATAATGTAAATCTACCAAACCACATTAAGGAGAAACCTTTCAT